>DATGDE010000136.1:0-6512 GCA_035311125.1 Gemmatimonadales bacterium | reverse complement strand
AGTCGGGGCGTCGCTGGTGATGGAGAAGGTCCCGGTCGGCCGGCGCGGGCTCTGGTCGGGGTTGCTGCAGCAGGGCTACGCGTTGGGCTACCTGCTCGCCGCACTGTGCTACTTCGTGGTGTTCCCGCGCTGGGGCTGGCGGCCCCTGTTCTTCATCGGGGGCCTGCCCGCGCTGCTTGCGCTGTACGTGCGCTCGCGGGTCTCGGAATCGGAAGTGTGGCAGCGGTCGCGCGCGACCTCCTGGAGCCACCTCGGCCGCGTCCTGCTCGCCAACTGGAAGACGTTCGCGTATCTCGTCGTGCTCATGGCGCTCATGAACGGCGTGTCGCACGGCACCCAGGACCTCTACCCCACCCTCTTGAAGCGCGATTGGGGGTTCCAGACGCCGCGCGTCGTCGGCCTGACGGCGCTCTCCATGATCGGGGCGATGATCGGCGGCCTCCTCGCCGGCCACTACTCCGACAGGGTGGGACGGCGCCGGACCATCGTCGCGGCGCTGTGCGGCGCGCTCCTGCTCATCCCCCTGTGGGCGTTCGCACCGACCGTGTTCCTGCTCGCGGCCGGGGCGTTCCTCATGCAGGTGATGGTCCAGGGAGCCTGGGGGGTGATCCCCGCGCACATCACGGAGCTGTCGCCGGACGCGGCGCGCGGAATGTTACCGGGATTCGCCTACCAGTGTGGCGCCGCCATCGCCGGACTCATGCCCTGGATCGGGACGCTCATCGCCGCCCAGACCGGGTACGCGCGGGCGATGGCCCTGACGGCGGGGGCGGTCTTCGTGTTGTGCGCGATCGCCGCCTGGCTCGGACCCGAGAAGCGAGGCCTCGTGTACGGCGCGAGCCACGCGGTCAGCGGCCCGGCGTGAGCTCCTGGAGATCGCCCAGCTCCTGGGCGATACAGGCCCGGCAGGAGCGGCGCAGCGCGTCGAACCCGAGCAGCTCGACGCGCGGAGCGAGATAGTCGGAGCGCACCGGCTCTTCCTGCAGCAACCCGGTGCTGAGGTACTTCTTGTTGTCGTCCGGGAAGACGGTGACCACGACGGCGTCCGGCCCCAGCTCCTCCTGGACCAGCAGCGCCCCGAGGAAGTTCGCTCCGGAGGATATCCCCACGCCCAATCCCAGACGGGACGCCAGCTCCTGCGCCATCAGAATGGCGTCGCCGTCCGACACCGCGATCACGCCGTCGAGCTGGGTCAGATCGACGACTGCCGGGACGAACTCGTCGGACATCCCCTGAATGCGGTGCCGGCCCACCTTGTGCCCAGTGCTCAACGTGGGTGACTCGGCGGGCTCGATCGGGTGCACACGCGCCTCGGCCCGTCGCGCGCGCAGGAAGCGCCCGACCCCCATCACCGTTCCTCCCGTGCCCACTCCTGCCGTGAATGCATCCGGCACGAGCCCCGCCGCTTCCAGCTGCCACCAGATCTCGGGCGCCGTGGTCCGCTCGTGCGCCGTCACGTTGGCCGCGTTCTCGAACTGCCGCGGCAGGAACACGCGCGGCTGGTGCGTCGCCAGCGCCTCGGCCATCTGGATGCTGCCCAGAAACCCGCCGTCCTCGCGACTCACCGGCACGACGGACGCACCGAGCGAGCGGATCAGCTCGTGCCGCTCGCGACTCATCCAGTCCGGCATGTAAATCGTCACCGGATGGCCGAGCGCCCGTCCCAGCGCCGCGAACGCGATCCCGGTATTGCCGCTGGTCGCTTCCGCGATGGTGTCTCCGGGCTTCAGGTCGCCTGACAGGTAGGCGGTCGCGAGGATATGCAGCGCCATCCGGTCCTTGATGCTGCCGGTCAGGTTCAGGTGCTCGGCCTTGGCGTAGATCAGACGCTCGCGGCCGCGGAACCGGCAGCGGATGGCGAGCAACGGCGTGTTACCGATGGCGCGACCCAGCCCCCGCAGCAGCGTGGCGGCGGCCATGACGGGAGCGGCGGTTGTGGGCATAGTTCGAGAGTGGCGCCGCCGCCATGAAGCTCCCGTGAGGCGAAGATGAAGACCCGGAATCGCGGCCCTCAGGGCCCTCCTGCCGGAACGAACAGCAGGTCCTGATAGTCGAAGCTGAAGTCGGCCAGCGGGCTCACGGCCGCCATCCGGAACCGCTCGATCGCGCCCGCGGGCTCGAGGGCGAACGTCACGAAGGCGTCCTCGATGTGCGCCGTGCGCCAATGGGCGACGAACGTGTCGTACTGCCAGTGCCGCAAATCGCCGACGAAGGCCGGCGAGTGCGAGAAACGGAGCACCAGGTGGTCGCCCTCCAGGGTGATCGACGCGTCGCCGTAGAGCGCGTCGCGGTAGCGGCCCGCGTATCGGACCAGCGGAAGCGACGGACGGGACGCCGTGTCCCGTTGCGCTCCCTGCGCCCGCTGCATCGAGTCCGCCCGCGCCTGGACCTGCACCAGGACGTCGTGGTAGCCGGTGACCCAGTCGGTGCGAGGGACTCCGAAGAAGTGGTCGAGCAGCTCGTAGCCGAGCGGCGCGTACACTTCCTGCTCCGCGTTGGTCAGCATCACGATGCCCAGTCTCAAATCGGGCACGAGCAGCGTGCGCGACGTCATGCCGGCGAGTCCCCCGTCGTGGGTCACGATCTTGTGGCCGCGGTAGTCGCGCAGCACCCAGCCGAGGCCATAGGCCGCGAAGTTCGGCCGCAGTCCGGCGAGCGGCGCGGGTTGATCGCCGACCGGCAGGATTGTCTGGGGCGCCCACATCTCCGCCGCCTGCCGCACGCTGAACAGCCGCCCTCCGCCGGCGATCGCGCCGGAGTCGAGCCGCACAATCAGCCATTTCGCGAGGTCGGTGACGTTCGCGATGATGCCGCCCGCCGGGAGCGTGTTGTCGATCGTGTCCAGCGGGACGATCTCGAGCCGTCCGTTCGAGAGGCTGTGGGCCGTCGCCGCGTCGGCCGAGCTCATGAGGGCGATGTCGGTCCCGGCCGCCGTCATCCCGAGTGGCGTGAAGATGCGCTGCTGCACGGCGTCGCTCCAGCGGTGCCCCGTCACCGCCTCGATCACCAGGCCGGCCGCGATGTAGAGCACGTTGTCATAGGCGTACGCGGAGCGGAAGCTCGTCACCGGCCGGGCCGCGCGCAGCCGCCGCACGACTTCCTCGGCGCCGTAATTCGCGTGGAACCAGAGGAGATCGCCGGCGCCCAGGCCAAGCCCGGAGCGGTGCGTCACGAGATCGCGGATGGTGAACTCGCGCGTCACCCACGGATCCCACAGTTGGAACCACGGGAGGTACTTCGTGACCGGGTCGTCCCAGGCCAGTCTCCCCGAGTCCACGAGCTGGGCCAGCAGCGCCGTGGTGAACGCTTTCGTGTTGGAGGCGATCTGGAAGTAGGTATTCGCATCCACCGGCGCCGGGTCGCCCATGCGTCGCACCCCGTAGCCACGCGCCAGCAGGACCTTGCCGTCCTTGACGACCGCGATCGCCATCCCCGGCACCTGGTACAGGCGCAGCGCGCGCATGACTGTGGCGTCGAAATCGCGTGGCAGGCCAACCTGCGCCGCGGCCGGAGCCGCCGCGGCAGCGGTCGCAACGGCGAGCGCCCAGCGCACGGACGTGGTCATCGATGTGCCTCCTAGTTGCGGGGCTCGAGGGCTAGACCAGACGCAGCAGCGCCCGGAAGGCAAGCACCCCGAGCGCGATGGACCCGGCAGCGAGCAGGACGAGCACCGCGCCGACGGCGAGCAGCCAGCGACGGCCCCCGCGTCGCGCCGCTTTGGGATCTGCCACGTGGTGCTCGAGCAGGGCGACGTTGCTCAGATTCGCCTTCCAGGCAAAGTCGAACACGTCGCCGGCGATGGGTACCGCGCCAACCAAGGCGTCGATCGCGACGTTGGTGAGCATCCGCACCAGGATGCTCGCGGGCACGCCCAGCTGCGCGGCTTCGAGCACCAGCCATGCGGCGACCGCGGCCCCCACCGCGTCTCCCGCTCCGGGAACGAGCCCGACCAGCGGATCGAGACCGATGGCGAACGGGGTGCCAGGGATGCGGATAGCCCCGTCCCACAGGCGGGCCACTCGCCGGGCGCGGGCGAGACGTTGTTCGGGGGTGAGCATGAGTCAAGGAGGACGGTGCATGACGGTGGAAGACGGTGGAGGACGGTGGAAGTCGACCTCCACCGCCCTCCACCGTGCTCCACCATCCGCTCTACGGGGTCAGCGGCGTGCAGGTCACCACGTCGTTGGTCGTCGGCCCGGTCGCGAGGTTACGCGACTGGCACTCCGTGAGCGGGATCGGCATGTAGGGCGGCACGTTTCCCGCCGGGACGTCCAGCGGGATGTCGGTCAATCGCCCGAAGCGCCGGGCATCGATCCAGCGGGTCCCCTGCTCCCACAGGAGCGAGAAGCGCCGGTTGTACATCAGCTCGGTGACGAACGCCGCGTCGGTGCTGCCGGTCGTGAGCGTCGTCGCGGGCAAGCCGCCCGAATTCTGCCGCACCAGATTGATGTCGGCGAGGGCCTGCGGCTTGTTCCCGCCGAACCAGCTGGCCTCGGCGCGCAACAGGATCAGCTCCTCGTCCTTGATGATCGGGATGCCGTGGTTCTCGTCCGCGTTCCCGTTGGAGAAGAACACCGCGAACTTCAGCTCTCCCGGAATGGGAATGCTCCCCAGCAGTCCGATGTTCGTGTCGGTCGCGGGCACGATCTTGTCGAGGACGCGCTGGTCCTTGAGCGTGCCACCCGTCTGGACCTGGGCGTCGGCCAGGTTGTCCTGCAGCGCGTAGAACGACAGCCCGTTCAACGGCTCGGACAGCCCATTGGTGGCGTCCCCGGGGGCATTCGAGAAATCGAAATACGCGCCCTGCTGGAAGTCGGCCGGGCTCGTGCTCAGGAACGAGGCGCCGAGCGCCGTGAGCGCCGCCGCGTAGCAGGTCGCCGTGTTCCCGCCGCACCCGTTCAGGGCCGTTGCGCGGAATACATACGCCTTCGCCGCGAGTGCGCGATTGAATTCCAGGAACGTGGCCGGCGTGTTGAAGGCCGACAATCCGGCGGGCACCGGGAAGGGGAAGTTGGCGCTGCCGGCCGCCGTCAGATCCGCCTGGGCGTCGTTCAGCAACCCGGCGATGTAACCCCAGACGCTGTCTTCGCTGACGAACGGCGCCGGCGCGGCGGTAACCGGGAGGTCCACCTCCACGGCCGACCCGAGCTGCGCCCGCGTCTCGATGACGTAGGCGAAGGCGAGTGCCTTGAGCGTCTTGGCCATCCCCCGCGACGCCGCCTTCTCAGCCGCGGAGAGATCCGGCGACTTGTCCACCGCGGCCAGGTAGATGTTCGCGCTGCGGATATGGGCAAAGCGGTCGATGTAGAGCGTGCCGCCGAAGCTGCCGCCGGCTGTGACCGGACCGAAATAGGGCTCCTGGAAGTCCGGCTGGTTGTTGCCGGAGAGGTTGACGCCCTCCCGGCCCATCGATCCCAGGCGCCAGATGAGCGCCTGGATGCCGCCCCGGGCGCTGGCGAACAGCCCCGTCGCCGCGGCCGACAGCTTCGCCCGGGTCGGGTTGTTCACCAGATCGTCCTGCGTCGGCTGGTTGGTGTTCAGAATATCGAAATTGCAGCCCCCGATCACGAGCAGGGCCGCCGCGATGGCGAAAGATCTCGTGCGCATGGTCAGAACCCCGCCCGGATGGAGAAGAAGAACTGGCGCGCCGGCGGATACGGTCCGAGATCGATGTTCCGCGTGATCGCCTGCGCTCCATAGTTGGAAACCTCGGGATCGTAGCCGAAGTAGTCCGTGATCGTGATGAGATTCACGCCTTCGACGCTGAGCGCCGCCGACTTCGCCCCGAACCACGACGCGACGCGCTCCGGCAGATCGAGCGAGAACACCGCGTTGCGGAGCTTCAGGAACGAGGTGGACTGCACGAACGGTCGCGCGTCACCGGTATTGATGCAGGCGTCGTTGCGCGCCTGCCCGGCCGGGGTGCCGCCGTCGGGCGCGAGGTTGTTGCAGTCGTACAGCGACAGCGTCTGGTTCTGCGCCACCCCGCCGTCCTGCCACTCCCACATGAACGACAGCGACGCACGGTGGTAGGTGAGCTCGTTGGAGAGCGACCAGCGGAATCTGGGGTTCACCTGTCCCAGATAGATCACGTTGCCCTGCGCGTCCGTCCCGATGATCTGGGTGATCGGCCGACCTACCTGGACGAAGAACTCGCCATAGGCCAGTCCGTAGCCGGCGTTGGCGGGCCGGAATCCCTGCGCGCCGCCGGGAAGATTCAGCTCCAGCACGCGGTTCTTGATGCTCGTGAAGTTGCTGCGCACCAGCCAGTCGAACGTCGGCGTGACCACCGGCCGATAGCCAAGGCCGATCTCCAGCCCCTCGTTCTTGATCTTGCCGCCGTTGACGAAGGCGAGCGAGAAGCCCGTCGTCGGCGCCGGCGTGACCGGCACGAGCAGATCGCTCGTCTTCCGCTGGAACAGTGTCACCTCGAGGTTCGCCCGTCCGCTCAGCAGCGTCGCGTCCACGCCGGCCTCGATCTCCCGTGTGCGCTCCGGCTTGATGTTCGGGTC
>DATGDE010000135.1:0-5025 GCA_035311125.1 Gemmatimonadales bacterium | reverse complement strand
CCAGGGCGAACAGCGCCGCTCGCAGGTCGCGCGGATCGGCATGCCCAATGAAGATGAGGTTGATGGGGTCGGACGGCGTACCCGAGAAGTCGGTGCCGGTGAACGGCCAGAAGGTCGTCGGGCCTGCAGGGAGATCGACCGTGACGAGCCCGGAGGGGGCGGGAGCCGGCGTCCGGGCGGCGTTCGAGAAACGCGCTGGCTCGGGAGCAGTCGCTTCGCGCCGGTCGCATCCGGCGAGGCCGAGGAGGGCCGCGACAGCCGCGGGGAGGAAGCGTGGGAATCCGAACATGGTGCGCTCCGTTCGAGGTTCCCAACCTTGCCACCGGGCCGTCAAGCGCCGGTCAAGTCATGCCTCGGTCACTGGAGATGCGCCGGGCAGCCCAGGGCGGCTGCATCCGCGCGCGCGCTGTCTGAGAGAGCCGCCCACCGGGGCTCGCCACCAGACCAGAAGCTCGCGACCTGCAGCAACAACGGGCAGCGCTCTGCGGCCGGCGCCCCACGCATCAGGCCTGCCTGCTGCCACCGGCCCCACACGCCCAGTGCCCAATCGACCTCCATGGGCTGCGGGGCCGCGATGGGCAGTGTGACCATGTCGGAGTTCTCGTGCCACCGAAGCTCCTCTGCCGCGCGGCGAACGTCACCAATCCGCTCCCACCATTCGGCGCGGAGCAGATGAAGCGCCGAGCGCAGGCAGGGCAGGTCTGCCAGCTCCGGCGCGAGCATCCACGTGAGGGGCTGGGACGTTTCCAGCGCGTCGCGGAATCGTCCCCCACGCGCTTGCGCGGCGGCTCGGAGCAGCTGGTCCGCCGCCGGTGGGATGGCGGGATCGCTGCCCGGCGTTGCCCCGACGTTCCCGAAGCGGATCTGGAGCAGCTCGCCCATCCATGCTGCCGCTCCCCGCTGTTCGGGCCGCAGACGATCGGAGTGGGCGAGGTCGCGCAACGCCCCGGCCAGGGCGAGGGCGCTGTCACGCGAACCAGCCTCCGGAAACAGCATCAGCATCGCCTGCAGCTCATCGCCGAACAGCGTCGCGGATGGACTCGGGATGTGCGCGTCCAGACGCCCGAGGGCGCGGCGGGCGGAGTCGGTGCGGCCAAGCATGACCCAGCCAATCGCCTCCGCGATGAGCGCCGAGCGCTGGTACTCCGGCACGATCTCGAAGCGGCGCCCGAGCCATACAGCCGCACGAGGCGCGTCGAAGCCGTTCATGAACCGTGCCCCGGCATCCAGGCCGGTGATCCCCTTGCGTCCGGCCATCGCAAGTTCCTGCTCGGTCCTCTGCGCGGCCAGGCTCTCGGGCATGAACCGCCACGCCCAGGCGACGTTCAACAGCTCGAGCATCCCGGTGCTCGGCCACTGTGGTCGCGCCTGCCGGTTGAGGGTGTCGAGCGCATAACGGGCCGCCGCACTGTCACCCTCGGCGATCCACAGCCACGCGAGGTGCTCGCGCGCGGGGGAGAAATCATGGCGTATGCGCAGCGCATCGGAGAACGGATCCACGGCATCGAGCCGTCGGACGCCGAGCAGCGGCCCGCGATGCAGCAGCTCGTCGCCGTAGTTGAAGGGGGCGAACAGGAACGTCGGGGTCCGGTGCCGCAGCGAGTCCAACCTGGCGAATTGCCGCGGCAGGGGGAGCGTGTCGGCGGAGATCAGGTCGCGATACGCGGCCGGAAATGCCGCGAGGTGCGCCAGGGCCACGCCTCGTGCCAGGGTATCGGTGCTGCGGCCCAGCCATCGTTCCACTTCTGCCAGGCGCCACGCGCACAGGAAACATGTGGAGTCGACCACCAGTGCCTGGTGGTACGCGGTGGACGCCTCAGGGTAACGGCCCTGGGCGAACAGCTTCTCGGCATCGAGGAACGCCTTGAGTCCCTCCGCCGCGTGCGGGACGACGGCGACCGGCAAGTCGATGTCGAGTGGATTGTCCCGAAACAGGGTGATCAGGACGCTGTCGGCCAGGACGCTGTCGATTCGCCGCCAATCGTCGAGCCGAGCCGTCGTCGTGAACACCCGATCGCCGAGTTGCTCGCGCACCTGCAGCGCGGAGCCTTCGAGAGCGTAGGTGCCGTGCATCTCGCTCCTGGCCCTGCTTCCCTGAGGGCCGACGACGGTGAAATCGGGAAATCCACTGAGCTGAGCCGCCGCACGCAGGGCCAGCGAATCTCCCAGCCGTTTCGCCGGCCCCTCGTCGGGTCCGTCGAGGCGATTGATCCGGAGGTCCGCCGCCGGCCCCCGTGGCCAGAGGATATACAGCATTAGGCCGCCGCCAATGGCCAGCAGGGACGGGAGCGCGACCCGCAACAGACCTCGGGATTGCTGCGGCCGGCGTAGCGCATCACGGAACGTCGCGGCATCGGGCCAGCGATCTTCTGGCGACCAGGCGAGCGCTCGCTGGAGCACGGGGCGCAGACCTGGTGGTACTCCGGTCCAATCACCCGCTTCGGGTCGCGCGATGGGGCGCCAGCGACGGCCGGTGAGTGATTCGTACAGCACCATCCCGAGAGCGTACAAGTCTGTCCGCGGGGTGACCTCGCCTCCCTTTACCTGCTCGGGCGCCATGTATTCCGGCGTTCCGAGCGTCTGCCCGAGGGGCGCGGGCGATTCGGTGATGCTCTTCGAGATTCCGAAATCGACGAGCACGCCGCGCCCGGCGACGAGGAAAATGTTGCCCGGTTTGACATCCCGATGCACCACACCATGGCGGTGTGCTTCCTCGAGGGCGCTCAGACCATCACACGCCAGGGTCAGTGCGTCCTCGCGCCGCAGCGGTCCAGCACGCAGGCGCTGGGCGAGCGTCTCGCCTCCGAGGTAGTCCATCGTGTAGAAGGAGATCCCGTCGGCCACGCCCGCCGTATGGACGACAACGATGTTGGGATGCCGCAACGTCGCCAGCGTGCGCGCTTCGCGCTGGAAGCGCTCGGTCGCCACAGCGCCCGAGAGCTCGGGACGCAGGATCTTGATGGCCAGGGCCTGGTCGAGTGCGAGGTCCCGGCCAAAGAACACGGTTCCCATTCCCCCGCTCGCCACTTCCTCCTCGACGGCGATGTTGCGAGGCGCGAGGGCTGCCCGTAGTCGTTCGAGGATCGTAATCATGGGCGCCGCTGTAAGGGCGGGGGAATGTAATGTCCCGGCACCTGGGCCGCTGTTTCTCCAGCGGCCACCCGACGTGGCGGCCGGGTCGCGCACAAACCTGCCGGTTTCGATGCCCAACGTGCTCCGGACAAGTTGGGCGAAGGTCGAATCCCCACTGCGGTCAAGAGCAGGTGGTCAGGGGGCGAGTGGCATGTCCAGCCCCGCGGCCGCGCGCAAGCGCCGGCGCTGACCTGGAAGGACGAGATCGCGTTCGACGACCTGGCGCACGATGCGGGCGGCGAATGTGTAGCCTCTGCCGTCGGCCGAGAGCCAGCGGGCCCATTCCAGCTCATCGAGCGCCTCGATGACCGTTTGGGGGGGCAACGCTGCAGCGCGCGCGACCAACTCGGCCGTTACGTAGTCTCCGAGGACCGCGACTGCCTGAAGCACCCGTTGCGTCTGCGGCGCGAGCCTATGAAACACGACCCGGACGGCGGCCACGATGCCGTCCGGCAACTCACCGGGGAGTGTCTGTTGCAGGGTTTGAAATGGCTCTGGCCAGTCTGGCTTGAGGATCTGGAGATCGAGTCCCACCGCCACGGCGCTCAGGAGCTCCACCGCCAGCAATGGCACTCCGGCGGAGTCCGTGTGCACCCGCCGCGACAAGCGATCTTGGTGGGCGTCGTCGGTGTCTGGCACCGCCCACCGCATCAACTCACGAATATCCGCAAGGTCGAAAGGCCCGAGGCGCACGACCACGCCCTCTACGTCTCGCCCGATGCGTGTCCGTAGCTCCTCGAGCTCTGGGCGCACGGGATGTGGGAGGAAGGACAGCACGAGGAGAAGCGGGTGGTCGGCGAGATCGCGCAGTGCGGCCGTGAGGGCGAGGAGCGATTCACGATCGAGCAGCTCCGCGTCGTCCACCCTCAGCACGACCGGCTGCTCGCTCACCGTTGCGCGCAGGACCTCGCTCATGGCCTGGGCCGGAAGCAGCTCGGATGCGGTTGGGCGAAGCGCCGGGAACCGATCCGCCCATTCCGGGATCCGCGTGGCGAACCAGGCGAGGGCCGGGGCGGAGGCTGCGGCGAGCCCAGGGGCGTCGAGCAGTCCGCCCCGTGCCAGGCCGAGCAACCCACTCCAGGGGGCCTGGAGATCACTCTCGACCGCGCGGGTCACCACCGTCGTGGCTCCATCCAGTCGTGCCCGGGCCGCGATTTCGTCGCCAAGGCGGGTCTTGCCCATTCCCATGTCGCCGACGAGCATCGTAACCGCGGCCCGTCGGGTGACTTGAACGCGCCGCCAGGCTGTCACGACTGCCGCGAGATCGGCCGACCGTCCGACGAGTGGAGCGCGACGGCGCTCCTCGGTCGGGAGAGCCTGGGCTGCGGGCCGGCCGCGCTCGCGGCGCACGCGGTCCGCCAAGGCCGAACACTCGATTCCGGGCTGCGTGTCGAGCTCGGTCGCGATCCGGGCCGCGAATGCATCGTACTCGCGAATCGCCCCGACGCGATCCCCGTCGAGCACGAGCGCGCGCATCAGCGCCATGATCGCCGCCTCGGAGAGGGAGTCGATCACGAGCGCTCGCCTCGCGGCCTCCGTCGCCTCCTGCACCCGGCCGGCGCACAACTCGGCGGCGACGGTTCGCATCAGCACAGTGATGGCCTTGCGATTCCAGGGCCGTCGTTCGGTCTCCAGCCAGTCTTCGACAGCCGAGAGGTCCGACCCGACTCCCTGGAGAACGGCACCTCGGATGATTGGATGCACCTGGCGCCACGCCGGTTGCTCGGGGAGCGCCTCGAGCTCCTGGAGGTCGGAATGAATGGCACCGGGGGCGATCCAGACTTGGTGCGCCTGTGTCTCGATGACGCCGGAGCCGAGATCGCGCCGCAGCTCGCTCAGGGCCACGGCGAGCGAGCGGCTCGCAGCGGACTGGGGCTTGTCGGGCCACAACAG
>DATGDE010000134.1:0-3265 GCA_035311125.1 Gemmatimonadales bacterium | reverse complement strand
CGGACCGGCTCTGCTGTTCGAGCGGCCCACGCTGGTGCACGGCGGCCCATCCTCGTATCCCGTCGCGGTGAACCTGTTCGGGTCCGAGCGCCGCATGGCGCTCGCGCTGGGCGTGCAGCGGCTCGACGAGATCGGCGGGCGCATCGCGGAGCTGCTGAACGTCAAGGTGCCCGAAGGACTGCTCGCGAAGCTCGCCCTGCTGCCGCGCCTCGCCGAAATGGCGAAGTTTCCGCCCCGCGTGATCGGCGACCGGGCGCCGTGCCAGGAGGTCGTGCTGCGCGGCGAGGAGGTGGACCTGGGGCGGTTCCCGGTGCCGGTCTGCTGGCCGCAGGACGGCGGTCCCTACATCACGCTGCCGGGCGTGATCACCCGCGATCCGGTGAGCGGGACACGCAACGTCGGGATGTACCGCATCCAGGTCACGGGCGCGCGGACGGTGGCGATGCACTGGCAGCGGCACAAGGTGGGCGCGGCGCACTGGCGCGCGATGGCCGAGCGGGGGGAGACGATGCCGGTGGCGATCGCGCTCGGCGGCGATCCCGCCAGCATCTACGCCGCATCCGCCCCGCTGCCGCCGTCGATCGACGAGTACCTGTTCGCCGGATTCCTGCGCCGGACGCCGGTCCACCTGGCCAGGGCCGTGACGAGCGAGCTCGAAGTCCCGGCGGAAGCGGAAATCGTGCTCGAGGGCTACGTGGATCCGCGCGAGGCGCTCGTGCTCGAGGGCCCGTTCGGCGATCACACGGGATTCTACTCGCTCGCCGACTACTACCCGCAGGTGCACATCACTGCGGTTACGATGCGTGAGAACCCGATCTGGCCGCACACCATCGTGGGCCGGCCTCCCATGGAGGATTTCTGGCTCGGCCACGCCACCGAGCGGATCTTTCTGCCGCTGTTGAAGCTCACGCTCCCCGAGGTCGTGGACTACCACATGCCGGCCGAGGGCATCTTCCACAACCTCGTCTTCGTGAGCATCGACAAGCAGTATCCCGGCCAGGCCTACAAGGTGATGAACGGGTTGTGGGGCCAGGGCCTGATGTCGCTCGCCAAGGTGATCATCGTGGTGGACCGGGACGTGAACGTGCGCGATCCCAAGGAAGCGTGGTGGGTGGCGCTCAACAACATCGACCCCGAGCGCGACGTCCGCTTCACGCTGGGACCGATCGACGTCCTCGACCACTCGAGCCGTGCGTTCACGTTCGGGTCCAAGATGGGAATCGACGCGACGCGCAAGTGGAAAGAGGAAGGCTTCGATCGTCCCTGGCCCGACCGGATCGTGATGGACGACGCGACCAGGGCGAAGGTCGACGCCATGTGGCGCGAGCTGGGAATCGCCCTGTGACGGTCCGCGAAGGCCAGACGCTGGACGGCCAGAACCTCCTCGTCCGGTATGCCAATTTCGTCCGGCTCCCGCACACCGTGTTCGCCCTGCCCTTCGCCCTGCTGGGCGTGGTGGTCGCCTCGCGCCAGGCGCCGGTCACCTGGCGCACGCTCGGACTGGTGGCGCTCGCCTTCACCGCGGCGCGCTTCGTCGCGATGGGGTTCAACCGGATCGCCGACCGCGAGCTGGACGCGCGCAACCCCCGCACGCGCGGGCGCGAACTGCCCGCCGGCCGCCTCACCCTCGGCCAGGCGTGGGGCGCCGTGGTCGTCGCGGCGTTGCTCTTCGAGTGGGCCGCGTGGGCCCTGAACCCGCTCTGCTTCGCGCTCTCACCCGTCGCCCTCCTGGTGGTGACGGTCTACAGTTACGCCAAGCGCTTCACATGGTGGTCGCACCTCTGGCTCGGTCTGGGGGACGCGATCGCGGGGCCAGCCGGATACCTGGCGGTTGCGGGAGCATGGAGCCGGCCCGCGTGGCTGCTGTGGGTGCTGGCAGCGGCGGTCACGTTCTGGGTGGGGGGATTCGACATCTTCTACGCACTGCAGGACGAGCAATTCGATCGCGCCGAAGGACTCCACTCGGCGGTGGTGCGCTTCGGCCAACCTCACGGCATCGTGCTCGCCAAGGGGCTGCACGCGCTGGCCCTCGTCGCGCTCGTGCTCTTCGGCGCCGGCGCGGGGCTGGGGTGGGTGTACTACGCCGGCGTGGCGGTCGGGGCGTTGGTCATCACCTACGAGCACCAGCTGGTCCGCCCCGGCGATCTGTCGCGGCTCAACGCCGCCTTTTTCACGATGAACGGGATCGTGAGTATCGTGGTGTTCCTCGGCGCGCTGGGAGATCGCCTCCTGTGAAAGGGACGCGGGACGGAGGACGCGGGACGAGTGGATCGAAGGGCGGGCATCTCCCACCGGTTCGCCGTCCCCTGTCGCCCGTCCCTCCCAGGCCCCCGGCGCACCCCCGCAAATCCGTCACCCCCAACCGGCGGGGGAGATGACCCGCCTTCCCGTCGTTTTCGCGATCACGGGCGCCTCGGGCGCCCCCTACGGCGTGCGGTTGCTGGAAACGCTGGCGCTGCACCACGTGCCGACGTGGCTGCTGATCTCCGCCCACGGGTGGCGCCTGCTCGAGGAAGAGTGCGGTATCGAAGGTGAGCCCGCGCTGCGCCAGGCGACGGGTGGGGATTGGCAGAGCGTCACGGTGTTCGATGACAAGGACCGCGGCGCCCGGCCGGCCTCGGGCTCGGCGCGAACCGCGGGGATGGTGATCTGCCCCTGCTCGATGGGCACCGTTGCGGCGATCGCTCATGGGACGAGCCGTAGCCTCATCGAGCGCGCTGCCGACGTCACGCTGAAGGAGCGGCGTCCGTTGGTCCTCGTGCCGCGTGAGACTCCGCTGTCACTCATCCACCTGCGCAATCTCACCCTGGCTACGGAGGGTGGCGCGACCGTACTGCCCGCGGCACCGGGGTTCTACCACCGGCCCGCCAAAGTCTCGGACCTGGTGGATTTCGTCGTGCAGCGCGTCCTCGACCAGCTCGGGATCGACATCTCCCTGGTGCCGCGTTGGGGTGGCGGATCCGAAGACCGGTCTCGGTAGCCGGCCGGACATGCGACTCGGCGTCATCTCCGATACCCATGGTTTGCTGCGGCCCGAGGTCCTCGACGTCTTCCGCGAGGTCGATCACATCCTGCACGCGGGAGATGTGGGGGCCTGGGAGCTGATTGTGGAGCTACAGGCCGTGGCCCCGGTAACCGCCGTGTACGGAAACACCGACGGGACCGAGCTGCGCACGCGGCTGCCCCAGGTCGCGGCGTTGCAGCTGGACGGGTTCGACATCGTCGTGACCCACGGCGATCAGCTCGGCAGTCCGACGCCGGCCGG
>DATGDE010000133.1:0-3245 GCA_035311125.1 Gemmatimonadales bacterium | reverse complement strand
CGGGCGGGGAGAACCTGGGCTGGAACGTGATGGAAGGAAACCACTGCTACGGGTCGTCGAGCTGCGACCGAACGGGGCTTGTGCTGCCAGTCACCGAGTACGGCCACAGTGACGGCTGCTCGGTCACGGGCGGGTATGTCTACCGTGGTAGCCGCGTTGCCGCGCTCCAGGGGCTCTATCTCTACGGCGACTACTGCGGCGGCTGGGTCCGCTCCTTCCGGTACTCCGGCGGTCAGGCGACCGAGCCGCGAGAGTGGCCCGCGCTCGCGGTGACCGGCGGCCTGAGCTCGTTCGGCGAGGATCCCAGAGGCGAGGTGTATCTGACGACACTGTCAGGCAACCTCTACCGGATCGTAGCCCACCCGTAGCTTGGGCACGCGCATCGGACGATCCGATGCGTGATGTATTTCACCGAACGACGGCCAACGCGACGCGCGCGGGACCTTCTGCCGCGTGCGGGTGTACGCGCGGGAAATCTCGGGCGTGTGGTCGAGTCCGCCGAAGCGTGGAGGCTTCTTGGGTCGAGGGGGCGACGGGTCGACCGTTGCTTTCATACCTGCAGGAGCGTTTCCCATGGCCGACAGGCGCAACCTTCCCGGTCTCCCGCGGCTGCTCCGGCAGGCGCTGCTCGGCAGCGCGCTGGTCGCGGCGTGCACTGTGTCCGACCGGACCGGTCCGAATACGGATATCACGAATCTCGTGATCACGCCCAGCTCCGTGGCGCTCGCGACGAGTCAGTCGGTGCAGCTGCGGGCGAAGGGCCAGACGACGAGCGGCGGCACGCGCGACGTGCAGGTGAGCTGGAGCGCGACCGGCGGCACGATCGACGCGAGTGGACTCTACACCGCGGACACGACGGTGGGCGACTTCGACATCACGGCGACGCTCGACAGTCCACACCTCACTGCCGCCGCCAAGGTCCACGTTCGCGGCTCGTTGAGACAGCTGGTGCTGGTGCCGGCCCAGGCGACGGTCGGTACGGACGCCGAGGTGCAGTTCGCCGCCTACGGATTGACCGCCAACGGCGACAGCGTGGACGTCAGCCCGGCGTTCACCGCGACCGGTGGGACGGTCACCGCGGGCGGGCTGTATACCGCGCCGCACACCGGCGGCAGCGACCAGGTGATCGCGACCGCCGTGGTGGGGAAGAACGGGCAGACGGTCGCCGACACCTCGGCGATCACGATCACCGTGCCCGTGGCTTCGGTGGCCGTGACGCCGTCCTCGGCGAGCATCGCGGTGAATGCGACGGTGCAGCTCACCGCGACGCCCAAGGATGCCGGCGGCAATCCTCTCACCGGACGCATCGTCACCTGGGCGACCGGCAACGGCGGCATCGCCACGGTGGACGGGAGCGGAGTGGTCACGGGTGTGGCCGCCGGGACGGCGACGATCACCGCGACCTCGGAGGGTCAGAGCGGGACCTCGGCGATTACGGTCACGGCCGGGACGACTGGAGGCGACGTCGTGTTCGTGGGCGCGGGCGACATCTCCGACTGCGGCAACAACAACGACGAGGCGACAGCCCAGTTGCTCGACAACATCGCCGGCACCGTGTACACCCTCGGCGATAACGCCTATTCCAGCGGCACCGCCACGGAGTTCAGCCAGTGCTACGACCCCACCTGGGGCCGGCACAAGGCACGCACCCGGCCAGCGCCCGGGAACCACGATTACAGCACATCGGGTGCCGCGCCGTACTATGCGTATTTCGGGTCAAACGCCGGACCCTCGGGCCTGGGCTACTACAGCTTTGATCTCGGGGATTGGCACATCGTCTCGCTGAACAGCGAGGTGTCGATGAGCGTCGGCTCGGCCCAGGAGACGTGGCTGCGTGCCGATCTGGCCGCGAGCACCAAACAATGCACCCTCGCCTACTGGCATAAGCCACGCTTCTCGAGCGGGACCGACCATGGCAGCCTCAGCGCAGCGCAGCCGCTGTGGCAAGCGCTGTACGACCACCACGCGGAAATCGTGCTGGGGGGACACGAGCACAACTACGAGCGCTTCGCCCCGCAAACCCCGACGGGGATCGCGGACCCGGCCAACGGGATCCGGGAATTCGTCGTCGGGACGGGGGGTGAGAGTCATTACAACGACCTGGGCACGCCGCTGCCCAACAGCGAGGTCTTCAACGGCACCACGTTTGGCGTGCTCGAGCTGACCCTCGGTGCAGGCACGTACAGCTGGCAGTTCGTCCCCGTTGCCGGACAGTCGTTCACCGACAGTGGAAGCGGCACATGTCACTGATGTGCGAGCGCGCATGTCGCGGAAGAGGCCGGCCGTCCCCACGTTCGGCGGCAGTCCACGGCCTATGTTGTTGCCCGACGATCTGGCCGGAGTGTGCCGGCGGGTCCCGACGCGGGCGTTTACGAACTGTAGAGATCGGGGCCTCTGGATTGTAGCGCGCGATCCATGATGTGGTGTCGGGTCTACAGTCGGCCGTTTGTTCCTGTGTGCTGCGTCACCAGTGGTTCGTGATGATCTGGGCGATCATGAAGACGGCTGTTTGTCGCTCCCCCATTCCGCTAGCTTAGAACCTCGAGCAGTCGCGTGTCTGCGCGGCCCCGGCGGCGATCCTGCGGGATCGCCGCCCACGGGCCGCTCCTGTCTGTGGACGCCATGGCAAGGTCCTTCCTTATGAGAGGAGACGGGATGGCGCTACGCTGGTATGCCGGGACCGCGCTCACCACCGTCGCTGCGGCGGCGCTGGGGTGCTCCGTCGCGGATCGCACCGGCCCGCCGCCACCGCCACCGCCGCCGCGCGGCACGCACGTCGGCTACTATGTCGTGTTTCCGCCGTACGGCACGAGCGGCGGCACGGGCTCCACCGACTCTCCCTGGGATCTGGCCACGGCCCTGGCTGGCGGACATGGCGTCATTCAGCCGGGCGACACCGTCTGGATCCGCGGCGGCGCTACCTACGTGGGCAGTTTCCAGACGTCGCTGAACGGCACGGCGGCGGCGCCCATCGTCTTCCGCCAGTACCCGGGCGAGCGCGCGACGATCGACGGGTCCCTGGCGGCCGGCGGCTCCAATCTGGTGTTCTGGGGGTTCGAAATCATGCAGTCGCACCCGACCGTCGTGGTGGATCGGGTACTCGAGGCAAACACGACCAACGGCAAGTTCGTCAATCTGGTCCTGCACGACGCCGGGTTCTCCGGCGTGAGCATGGCGGCCGACAAGGGCGACGGTGTGGAGCTGTATGGGAGCATCGTCTACAACAACGGATTGCGGAACAACAT
>DATGDE010000132.1:0-7750 GCA_035311125.1 Gemmatimonadales bacterium | reverse complement strand
CACGGCGGGGACTACGCCGCGCAGCCGGCCGGCCTCACGGCGGCGCTGCAGCTGCTGTTCGTGTTGACGTCGAGCGCGCCGGTGCTGCAACGCGCCGCGCCGACGCGCGACTCAGCCGACACCTGGATCTCGAGCTGGCTGGCTGCCCGGCGCGCCGCGGCCGACGCCAACGACATGTTGTACCAGTTCGATGCGTCGCGCGATTACGATCCCAGTCCCGATCTGGAGCACATCAGCGCGCCGGTGCTCGCCATCAACTCGGCGGACGATTTCGTCAATCCCCCGGAATTGGGACTCATGGAGAAGCTCATCCCGCGCGTCCCCTACGCGCGCTACGTCCTCGTCCCCATCAGCGCCGTGACCCGGGGACACGGCACGCATACCGTGGCGGCGGCGTGGGAGCAGTGGTTCGCGCCGTTCGTCGCCGGCCTGGCGCCGCGCCCGTCGCGATAGCCCATGCCTCAGCTGATGGTGGGTGCCTTCTACAACCCGCACCTCGGTGAGGCGCTCGCTTCGGCTCCGGAGGGGACCATCGATCACCTGGCGATGGCCGACCCCCCGCGGGGCGACGATCCCTGGTGGCCGAGGATCAAGGAGCGCTACACGCTGCTGCTGCACGACTACCTGGGCCAGCTGTCGGAGCCGCTGGACGAGCACGCCATCCAGCGCGCCCGCTCCCTGGCCGAGTTGTACCACAGCCCCTGGGTGGCCGAGCACTTCCAATGCCTGCATACCGAGGACGGGACCTACAATCTCAACTACGTCTTCCCGCCGCTCTACACCGAGGAATTCCTCGACCGCTTCGTGGCCAACGCCAGCGCACTCCAGGCGAGGCTCGACCAGCCCCTCGTGATGGAGAACATCCCGGGGTTCTTCGACGTCGCCGCGAGTCGCCTCCCCGAGGCGGAGTGGCTGCGGCGCTTTTTCGATCGCACGAACCTCGGCTTTCTGCTGGATCTGCCGCACATCTGGCTCGAGGCGCACTACCAGAAGGCGCATCCGAAGAGGTTTCTGGCCGACTTCCCGCTGGAGCGGGTCGTGGAGCTGCACGTCGCCGGGGTGGCGGAGGACCGGGATCTCGCGGGGCCCTGGATCGCGCCGACCGCTCCCAGCGACGACATGCTCGATCTCATGGTGCACGCCGTGGCACGTTGCCCGAAGGCGCGGGCTGTGACCTTCGACGCGTTCTCCCCGACGCTCACGGCCGACGTGCTGTTCTCGAGCGTCGCACGAATGCGGCAGGCGCTGGGTAACTGAGGTCCATGCGGTGAGTGACCGTGCGGTCCAGGATGCATTGATCCGGGCGCTGGCCGACGCCCCCTTCCGGGCCTCGTCGGAATGGCGCCAGCGCGAGCTCGCCAGCCAGGACCGGGTGGAGCGGTTCGCCCGTTTTCTGGCGCGCCACTATTACTACGAGCGCCTGATCCACTTCTTCAAGTATTCGCGTGCGCTCGCCCGTGTCACCGGCCGCTACCCGGAAGCGATCCTCTCCACTCCGGAGTTCGACGCGCTATTGCCCACGCTGGTCCTGGGCAGCCGCGCATCAGCGGTGGCGGTCGCAGCGCTGGCCGCGGCCCACGTGCGCGGCGGCGACACCGTGGCCGTGCCGTACCTCGAGGATCTGCTCTCCTACGAGCAGGGGATGATGGTCGTCGAATCCGGCGCCCGGCTGTGGCGCGACGGCTCGCCCGGCCGGCCGGAGCAGCAGCTCTCCAAGCCGATCCGGATCGAGGGCACGATGCTGCTCGACCTGCAGGTGGACCTCCCCGTCGTCCTTCCCCTCCTGCTGCGCCCCTGGACCGAGGTGCCGCAACCACCGCGGCAACCCACGCGGCTGCTCATCGCGCGCTCCCGGCGCGGCCGCGTGTCGGTCGCGCGCACCAATGCGACCGTCGGTACGCTGCTCGAGCTCGCCGATGGCAGCAAGTCCATGGAGGATCTGGCGCGGGAGGCGGGGCTGCGTCCCGGAGAGCTCGAGGCGACGCTGCAACAGCTCGTCGACATCGGCGCCGTGCGGTTCTCGACCGGCAGCTGACGCGCATGGTGCCCCTGATCTGGTCGCTCGCACTGGCCGGCGGCACGCCCGCTCCGGCACCGCCACCGCTCCGACCGGGCACCGTCCGCTCGGAACGGTTCTTCTCCCCGGCCCTGGGGGGGTGGAAACGTTACTTCGTCTATCTTCCTCCGTCCTACGACCGGCGGCCCACGCACCGGTATCCCGTCGCCTACTATCTGCACGGGCTCAGCGGGAACGAGTCCGATTGGCTCTCCCGGGCCGACATCGCGGGAGTGATGGACTCCCTCATCGCCGCCGGCGCTCCCGAACTGATTCTCGTGCTCCCCGACGGCGACAACGGATGGTATGCCACCTGGAGCGAGCCAGGTGACTCGGCCGCCTGCGCGGCCGACTCCACGCTGGCGGAGGCGGCCGCGACCTATTGCGTGGCGCACCAGCACTATGACGACTACGTCGCGGTCGATCTCGTGACGCACATCGACGCGACCTATCGCACCATCGCCGATCGTGCGCACCGCGGCATTGCGGGGCTGAGCATGGGCGGGTATGGCGCGGTGACGCTGGCCCTGCGCTACCCAGCGGCGTTCGCCGCCGCGGCCAGCCACTCGGGTGTTCTGTCGCCCTTCTACGCGGGGCCGCATCCATTTGCGGAGCCCGCGCGCTACCTCACGTCTCCCGACTCACTCCCCGCGGTCTGGGGAGGCCTCTGGCCCTGGATGGCCCCGGTGTTCGGCGCGGACACCGTGCGCTGGTGGGCAGGAGATCCGGCGCACCTGGTCCGACGACTGCTAGGCATGCACCGGCCGGTCCCGGCGCTGTTCTTCGACGTAGGGACCTCGGATAGCCACGCCGACGAGAATCGCGCGTTTCACGCCGAGCTGACGGCTCTGGGGGTGGAGCATGAGTACGCTGAATGGCCGGGCAAACACAACTGGCCGTACTGGCATACTCACGTGGCCGAGAGCCTCGCGTGGTTGGCCCGGCGGCTCACCCGGTGAGGGGCGTGCGGCGGTCGGTCCTGGCGTTGTGCGCCACCACCGCCTGCGCAAGCAGCGGCGTGCTGACCACTGACCGCGCCCGGGCCATCGACGCCCTGTTCGCCGATTACTCGGGGAATGCGGTTCCGGGCGCCAGCGTGATCGTCATCCACGATGACCGGGTGATCTTCCGCGGCGCCTACGGCATGGCCGACCTCGAGCGCCACATCCCGGCCACGACGCACACCGACTACCGCCTGGCGTCGGTCACCAAGCAGTTCACCGCGATGGCGATCATGCTCCTGGCCCGGGACGGGCGGCTGCGCTACGACCAGCCCGTGCGCGCGATCCTGCCCGAGTTGCCTCCCGCCGCCGCGGCCGTCACCATCCGCAATCTCCTGAATCACACCGCGGGGCTGCTCGATTACGAGGATCTCATTCCCGATTCGCAGACGGTGCAGGTGCACGATCGCGACGTGCTGGCGCTGCTCGCGGCACACGACAGCGTGTATTTTCCGGCGGGGACGCACTATCGCTACAGCAATTCCGGGTACTGCCTGCTGGCGCTCGTCGTCGAGCGCGTCTCCGGGATGCCGTTCGCGCGGTTCCTGCACGAGCGCATCTTCACCAGACTCGGGATGTCGGGAACCGTGGCGCATCAGGACGGCGTGGACACCGTACCGCAGCGGGCCTACGGCTACACCCCGGATTCCGGTCGCTTCCGGCCGACCGATCAGAGCGTCACCAGCGCGACGCTGGGCGACGGTGGCGTGTACACGTCGGTCGAAGACCTGGTGCGTTGGGATCGGGCGCTGTATCCGGACGCGCTCGTGGATCGGGCCACGCTGCGACTGGCCACGACTCCACCGGCGCTCCCGGGCGACTCGACCCAGTACGGCTTTGGCTGGTTCGTGGATGCGTATCGCGGCGTCCAGCGGTGGCGGCACACCGGCGAGACGAGCGGCTTCCGCAACGCCATCCAGCGCTACCCCGGCCGTCGCTTCACGGTGATCGTGTTGACCAACCGCAACGGCGGTGACCCGGCGACCATCGCCGAGCGCGTCACCGACCTCGTCCTGTTCTGATCTTCATCGCTCCCACGGAGACCTCGCATGACCGATCGACGTGAGTTTCTCGGCAGCCTCGCCCTGGGCGGTGTCGCAATCGCCGTGGGTGCCTGTGCCGCCACGACCAGTACAGGTGGCAATCCATCGCCCGCGCCCGTCACACTCCGGCCCGCGGCCCAGGACGGGCCATGGGACAATGCCTGGCTCGACCAGTTGACCGCCAAGCACAAGCAGGTCTTCGATATTCCCTCGTATGAGGACGGTGGCGGCCTGTTCTACGCGAAGAACTGGTTCAACGCCCACCGCGACGCGTTCGGCATGGAGTATCCGAACGTGCAGGCCGTGCTGGGCATCCACGGACCGGCCTATCCGATCGTGTTCTCCGATGCCGTGTGGGCGAAGTACCATTTCGGCAAACGCGGCAAGATCAAGGATCCGCGTACGCGGACCTGGGCCGTGCGCAACGTCATGTGGCAGCCGCGCGAGGGCGAGGAGATGTACGAGTACTCCGTGAACGCGCTCCAGGCGCGCGGCGGGAAGTTCCTCTTCTGCAACAACGTGCTGCGCCGCCTCACCCGCACCCTGGCTCAGGAGACCGGAGCGCCATTCGACACGATGCGGACCGAGCTGATCGCCGGATTGCTGCCGAACGTCACCATCGTCCCGGCGATGGTGGCGGCGCTGGGCATGGCGCAGGAGCACGGCTGCTCCTACGTCTACGCCGGCGGCTGATGGAGGTCCAGATCTTCGGCGTCAGAAAGAGCGCCGACACCCGCGCGGCGTTGCGCTTCTTCGCCGAGCGCCGTATCCGGACGCACTTCGTGGATCTGAACGAGCGTGAGCCGAGCCCGCGCGAGCTGGAGCGCTTCGCCCGGAAGTTCGGCGTCCCGGCCTTGGTGGACCGCGGCTCGAAGCGGTTCGCGGAGCTGGGCCTCGGGGCCGGGCAGCTCTCGGATGCGCGCTGGCTCGAGAAGCTCGCCGTCGAGCCTCTCCTGTTGCGGCTGCCGCTCGTGCGCTGCCAGAACGAGGTGACGATCGGCGCGGCGCCCGAGGTCTGGAAGGCCTGGTGCGCGAAGTGAGCTGCCCGGCCATCCCGCTGGGCGCGAGCGGCACCAGGTCGGTCGTCGTGACGCCGGATCTCACGGTGGCGCACTACCACCCGGGGCTGCCGGAGGCGTACGGCACCCCGATGATGATCTACCTGATGGAGGTGGCGGCGGGAACGGCGATCGAGCCGTTCCTCCCGGCGGGGTGGGCGTCCGTCGGCGTGTCGGTCAGCGTCGAGCACCTGGCGGCGACGCCGGTGGGCCGGAAGGTGACCGCCACCGCCACGGTGACGGCGGTGGACGAACGGACCGTGACCTTCGAGGTGTCGGCGCACGATGGGATCGAGGCCATCGGCCGGGGGACTCACGTCCGGGCGCCGATCGAGCTGGCGCGGTTCAATGCCCGGTTGGCGGCCAAGGCCCATCGCTGAGCGGTCCGACTTGCGCGTAACATTCCCGGGCTCCTAACGTCCGGTATTCGCATGCCCAGCTCGCGCTTTACCCGGCTCTGCCTCGCCCTCGCCGCCATCGCCGTATGGCACGCGCCGCTCGCGGCGCAGGCGCTCACGCCGCGCGATTCCGCGCTGCACGCGTTGAACCGCCTCGCCTACGGGCCCCGTCCCGGCGAGGTGGACCGCGTCGTCGCGATGGGCGTGATGCACTGGATCGACCAGCAGCTCGACCCCGACCGCCTGCCCGACCGCGTCCTCGCAGGCCGCGAGGGGGAGTTCCGCATTCTCTCGACGGACGACGCCGAGCTGGCGGCGATGGTCCGCGATCAGCGCCAGGAGCGGATCCGGCGGCAGCGGGCGGCGGCGGGCGGGACGATGAGCCCCGAAACGCCGGGCGACAGGACCGGCGAGCGCCTGCGGATCGCGGCGCAGCTGCAGCAGCTCGCGGTGTTCCGCGCGGTCCTTTCCGAGCGCCAGCTGCGGGAGGTGATGAGCGATTTTTGGCTCAACCACTTCAATGTGTACTGGGCGAAGGGCGCGGACCGCTTCTACATGGCGTCCTACGTGGAGCAGGTCATCCGCCCGCACGTGCTGGGCCGGTTCGAAGACCTGCTCGACGCCACGGCGCAGAGCCCGGCCATGCTCTTCTATCTGGACAACTGGGAGAGCGTGGCGCAGGGAGCGGTGCCCCCCGCCATAGCCCGCGGCTTCGCTCCCGATTCGATGCGGCGCCGTCTCCCCACGGGGCCCAACGAGAACTACGCTCGCGAGCTGCTCGAGCTGCACACGATCGGCGTGGACGGCGGCTACACGCAGCAGGACGTGATCCAGGTCGCCCGCATCCTGACGGGGTGGAGCATCGCTCGCCCGGCCCAGGGCGGCCGGTTCCAGTTCAACGGCTGGGCGCACGACTACGGCGAGAAGACCGTGCGCGGCGTGCACTACCCCGCGGGCCACGGCATCGACGAGGGACTGCGGCTGCTGCACCTCCTGGCGATCGATCCCGCCACCGCGCGCCACGTCAGCCATCAGCTGTGCGCCCGTTTCGTGGCCGACGATCCGCCCGACGGCTGCGTGGACGATGCCGTCGCGGCCTGGCGTGCCAGCGACGGCGATATCCGCGCGGTGCTCCGTGCGATCTTCCACTCCCCGGACTTCTGGGCGCCGCAGTGGGTCCGCGCCAAGGTCAAGACGCCGCTCGAGTTCGTGGTGAGCGCCGTGCGGGCCGTGGGTGGGGATCCCGACACGGTGCCGCGCCTCGCGCAGATGGTGACGCAGCTCGGCGAGCCGCTCTACCTGGAGCCCTCACCCGCCGGCTACCCCGAATCCCAGGAGCAATGGGTCAACTCGGGCGCCCTGCTGCACCGCATGAACGCTGCCGTCGCGCTGGCGGCGGGCCGGCTCCCCGGTGTGAGCATCGCCCTGGAGGGACTCGTCCCGCATTCGGCGGACCCCGACACGCTCGTCGGTGCCGTGGACACACGGCTCCTCGGCGGCATTCTCACCGTGCACACGCGCGACGTGCTGCGCCACGAGCTCGCCGACATCCGCGATCCCGACGCGGCGCGGACGCTGGTCGTAGGCCTGGCTCTCGGCGGGCCCGAGTTCCAGAGACAATAGCATCGAGAGCGGAGGAACGATGACCGTGTCCAGAAGGGTGTTCGTAAAGTCGGGCGGGCTCGCGCTCGTCAGCCTGGGACTCGATCCCCTGTTCCTGGACCGGGCCGCATACGCGCTCGCCCGCCCGTTGCCGCCCGCTCCCGGCTCGGCCCAACCGGTGCTGGTGTGCCTGTTCATGCGCGGCGCCGTGGACGGCCTCAACATGATCGTCCCGCACGGCGACCCGCTCTACTACAGCGAACGCCCCCGGATCGCGGTCCCCCGGGCCGACCTCGTGGACCTGGATGGCCACTTCGGGCTGCACCCACGCCTTGCCGCGCTGAAGCCCCTGTGGGACAACCGGAGCCTCGCCGCGGTGCATGCCGTCGGCTCGCCCGAGTCGACCCGCAGTCACTTCGACGCCCAGGATTACATGGAATCGGGAACGCCCGGGGTGAAGGCGACCGACGACGGCTGGCTCAACCGCTATTGCCAGCACGATGTGGAGCACGCCAGCACGCCGTTCCGGGCCGTGGCGTTCGGGCCGCAGCTGCCGCGCACGCTCGCGGGCACCGCCCCGTCGCTGGCCATC
>DATGDE010000131.1:0-5971 GCA_035311125.1 Gemmatimonadales bacterium | reverse complement strand
ACGCAATGCTTTCTGCGGGGGATGCTCGCCCAGGTGGCGACCGGCGGTTACGGGGCGGACGCCCGGGGCGCGACGCAGCTCGCGGTAGGTCGCCGCCAGGAAATCCACGCCCTCGAACCACCAGTGCCCGAACAGCTCGGTGTCGAACGGCGCGACGACGAGCCCCGCTCCGGAGCTGCCGATCGTCCCCAGAAGATTGGCGAAGTGGCGGGCGTGGTCCGCCGCGCGCTCGCGCGCGCGGTGTGGCTCGTAGGGACGCTTGTCCCCGAGATCCACGCCGCCGCCGGTGACGCGCCACAGTTTGAGACCGCCGGGCCAGCGGATCTTGTGGAACTCGAGGTACCACTCGTCCCCGGGGTAGCCCTGCTGCCGGCTCCACACCTGCATCGAGGAGCGTGGATCGCGGACCAGGGCGGCGACGCCGGGTCGCGTCCGCGACACGCGGTAGGCCATGTAGGGAGTGTGCGCGATCTTCGTGGTCGGACCGCGCCCGGTCTCGTGCCGCTCAGCATCGAACCGTTCCGCGCCGAGCGGCACGTCGCCGTAGGCGCCGAGCGGCGCCCCTGCCAGGGCGAGATGCGAGTCGGTGAAAAAGAAGCGGAATCCAGCTTCCTCCAGGAATTCCTCGATGCCGGGGCGCCCGCCTCGGCGCGGCCGGTATGCGCATTCCGGCAGCCAGCAACCGACGGGCGCGGTGCCGAACAGGCGGCGATGCTCGCGCTGCCCCACGGCGAGCTGCAGCCGGATGCTCTCGTCGCGGCGCAGCAACGGCAGGTACCCGTGGGTCGCCGCCGAGCCGATGATCTCGAGCGTTCCACGCGCCTGCAGGTCCCGGAAGGCCGACAGGAGATCCCGTCCGGTGGACCGGTAGAGCTCGCGCAGGCGCTCCAGGTGCCCGCGCCAATAGTCCACCAGCGGCAGCAGCGCCTGGTCCCCGGTCGTGGCGAGCGACGCGGGCGCTTCACCGCAAGCCGCGAGCCGCTGGTCGAAGAACGCCTCCAGCTCGCGATCGAACGCGGGACTCGCGAGCTGGTTGGCGAGGATCGGCGTGAAGCCGATCGTCACCGGGGCGGGCGTTCCCTCCCGCTCGAGCGCCCGCAGCTGCTCCAGCAGCGGCAGGTAGGTATCGAGCGCCGCCTCGCACAGCCAATCGCTGCCGTGTGGCCAGCGGCCGTGGTTGAGGACATAGGGAAGGTGGCTGTGCAGCGTCCAGACGAAGTCCACGGGGGCGGGGGAGGCGTCAGGCTTGCGCATGGGCCGTCAGAGCCCGGCGGTACAGCGCCGAGTATTGCAGGGTGGACTGGTCCCAGCCGAACCGCGATCCCATGGCCCGCTGGACCAGCAGGCGCCACTCGTCGCGGTCCGCGTAGCGCTGCAGCACGCGGTGGACCGCTTCCTCGAGCGCCGCGGGGGTGTAGTCGGCGAACAGGAAGCCGGTCACGCCCTCCTGCACGCTGTCCTGCAAGCCGCCCACCGCGCGCACGATGGGGATCGCCCCATAGCGCTGGGCTCGCATCTGAGTCAGGCCGCAGGGCTCGTACAGGGACGGCATGAGCAGCAGATCGGCCCCCGCGAGCAGGATGTGCTCCTGGCGGTCGGTGAAGGCGAACTCGGCGACGATCCGCTCCGGCTGGGCGGCGGCCAGATCGGCCAGCGCCTCGTGGTAGCGGCGTTCACCCGATCCAAGAAACACGAATTGCGCGTTCACCGACGTGAACAGGCTGCCGCCGAGGACCAGGTCCAGGCCCTTCTGCTCGACGAGGCGCGCGCTCATGGCGAACAGGGGAATGCGCTCGTCCGCCGGCAGATCATAGGCGCGCTGCAGCGCGTCCTTGCAGCGCTGCTTCCCCTTCAGGTCGTCGGCCGAATAGTTGGCGGCGATGTGCGGGTCGGTATGCGGATTCCAGATGCGCTGATCGATCCCGTTGAGGACTCCCTGCAGCCGGTCCCCCAGTGCGACAAATGTGTCCTGCAGGCCGAACCCGCCGGTCGCCGTGCACAGCTCGCGAGCGTGGGTCGGGCTCACCGTCACGACGATGTCGGAGAAGGCGATGCCGCCCTTCAGGATGTTGAGGCGATCGTACCATTCGAACACTTGCGCGTTGTACAGCTCCTCGGGCAGTCCCAGCTCGCTCATCGTCTTCCGTGGGTAGTGTCCTTGAAATCCCGCGTTGTGCACCGACAGGACGATGGCCAGCCCGTCGTGGAACGGCAGTCCGCGGAACACGGTGCGCAGGTACACGGGGGCGAGCGCGGTGTGCCAGTCGTGCGCGTGCAGCACCTGAGCGCCGGGAGCGATGGCGGGGAGCGCGGCGACCGCGGCTTTGCAGAAGAAGGCGAATCGCAGGGCGTTGTCCGGATAGTCGCCCCCGGAATCTCCGTAGATCCCGGGGCGGTCGAAGAACCCCGGATGCTCGATGAAGAACACCGCGGGCCCGGTGGGGCGGTCGACCAGCCGGTATACGTGGGCCCACTCCGTGTGAGCGCCGACGCTCACCGAGAATTGGTGCCCCACCCGCTCGAGGGCCGGGCCGGCCTCCCGTACCGTGCGGTACAGCGGCATCACTACGGTGGCGGGGGAGCCTGCCGCGTGCTGTGCCTCGGCCAGGCCGTTGACGGCCTCGCCCAATCCCCCGGTGCGGGCGAACGGCCAGTACTCGGCCGTGAGGTGAACCGCCGGGATCCGCTCGATGGCCACCGCCGCGGCGGCCACCCGGCGAGATCCGCCTGTTTTCACGCGCCGTCCGCCGGATGGCCGGGGCGCGGTTGCCTTCACCTGATCGCTCTTCATGGACCCACCGCCTCTCGACGCTGCGCGGGGACCGGTGGGCGACCGGCCGTGCATCAAGCCGTGGGTGGATCGTCCACCGTCGGCTCCCCGCGCATGACTGGAACGTAATACTGTGCGGCATACTGCTGTACCATGCGCCGGGCCGTGAACCGCTCCCCGGCCACGCGCAGGGCCTGCTTCATCCGTTCCACCCAGCCGAGCGGCACGCCGCGCTCGTCACGGGCATAGAACAGCGGCACCACCTGCTCCTCCAGCACCTGGTAGAGCCGCTCCGCATCGGCCTCGTCGGGTTCCTCCCCGTTCGTCACGGGCGGGATCGCCCAGCCGTTCTTGCCCTCGAACCCCTCATGCCACCAGCCGTCCAGGGTGCTCAGCTGGGGCACGCCGTTCAGCGCGGCCTTCATGCCGCTGGTGCCCGACGCCTCGAGCGGCGCCCGTGGCACGTTGAGCCAGAGATCCACCCCCTGGATCAGGCGGTGCGCGAGGTGCATCTCGTAGTCCTCGATGAACGCCACCCGCCCCTCGAAGCGCGGCTCGCGCGTGAACTCGTAGACCTTCTGCAGCACCTGCTTGCCCGGATCGTCGGCCGGGTGGGCCTTCCCCGCGAACACGATCTGCACCGGTCGCCACGGATTGACGAGCAGGCGGCGTAGCCGCTCGGGGTCGCGGAAGATGAGATTGGCCCGCTTGTACGTCGCGAAGCGCCGCGCGAAGCCGATGGTCAGGGCATGCTCGTCGAGCAGCGTTCCCGCCCCCACCAGGTGCAGCGACTCCGTCTTCCATTGCTCCACCCAGCGCCGCCGCGCCATTTCCCGGATCGCGCGCAGCGTGACGATCTTCAGCTCGTTGTGCGTCGCCCACAGCGAGGCGTCGTCGAGGCCGAGGGCGCATTGCCAGAATCCCGGCTCGTCGATGTGCTCGATCCAGTCGGGACCGAGGCAGCTAGACAACAGCTCCGACATGTGATGCGACATCCAGGTCGGGAGGTGGACGCCGTTCGTCACGTGCCCGATGGGCACCTGCTCTGGGTCCCGGCCGGCCCAGAGCGCGGCCCACAGGCCGCGCGAGACTTCGCCGTGGGATCGCGACACGCCGTTCACGCGGCCCGAGAGCCTGATCGCGAGCACAGGCATGTGAAACTGGCTGCCGTCGAGGTGCGGCGCGTGCCCGAGTCGCAGCACGGCGTCGCGCTGCCCCGGCAGTTCCTCCAGCAGGGGCCCCATGAGGGCTTCCACCTGGTTGAGGGCAAAGGCGTCGTGGCCCGCCGGCACCGGCGTATGCGTCGTGAACACGCTCGTGGCGCGGACCTGCCGCGCGGCGTCCTGGAACGGCGTGCCGCCGGCCACGAGCTCGCGCAGCCGCTCGAGCAGCATGAACGCCGCGTGGCCCTCGTTGGCGTGCCAGACGGCGGGGCTGTGGCCCAGCGCGCGCAGTACCCGCACGCCGCCCACGCCGAGGACCCACTCCTGACGCAGGCGAAGCTCGCCCGACCCGCCGTACAGGCGCTGGCACAGCTCGCGGTCGGCCGCGTCGTTTTGCGGCAGGTCGGTGTCGAGCAAATAGACGGGCACCCGTCCGACCATCATGCGCCAGGCACTGACGCAGACCGGCCGCCCACCGGTGGGCACGGTCGTGAGACACGGCTCGCCGTTCGGTCCGAGCACCCGGTCGAGGGGCGTCAGCGACGCATCGAACCGCTCGTCGGCATCCGTCTGCCAGCCGTCGAGCCGCACGCGCTGGTCGAAGTACCCGTGGGTGTACAGCAGCCCGACACCCACGAGCGGCGCCCCAAGGTCGGACGATGTCTTGCAGTGGTCGCCCGCCAGGACGCCGAGCCCGCCCGAATAGATCGGCACCGAGTTGTGCAGCCCGAATTCCGCGCAAAAGTATGCGATCGTCCGGTCCTGGAGGTCGGGATACTCACGCGCGAACCAGGTCCCTTCGCGCGACGTCTCGCGGGCCGCCTGCGCCATCAGGGCGTCGTAGCGTCGCAGGAAGTCGGGCTCTTCCGCGCACATGGTGAGCCGGCCGGGGTCCACCCGCCGCAGCAGCTCGATGGGATTGTGCCGGGTGAGGTGCCAGAGCGGTTGGTCGATCACACGGAACAGTGCCCGGGCATCGCGGCTCCAACTCCAGGAGACGTTGTGCGCGATGGCCGAGAGCCCGCCGATCCGCTCGGGAAGGTAGGGGATCTTGCTGGCGACGGTCGTCATGAGAGACGCAAACTACACGGACGGGCCACGCCCGGGGAACTCGGCCGTCTCACCGCTTCTTGGCGGGGGCGGCCTTCTTGGCCAGGGACGCCAGCGCTTCGACGCCATCCCGGGAGATGCGGTGCGACACTAATGGAAGCGGGCGCTCCAGCAGCCGGTCGCCGATCACGATCGCCCGGCGCAGCGCCTCGAACCCGGTCTGAATGCCCGCGACATCGCGCGCGAACACCGACGCGATCGGCTCCCCCGCCAGGACCTTGTCCCCCGGCTTTACCGTGATCACGAAGCCGACACTCGGGTCTATCGCATCCTCCACCTTGGTGCGGCCGCCGCCCATCGCGACGATGGCGCGACCGATGGTCCGGGGCTCGACGCGCGTGACCACTCCCGTCTGCGGCGCGGCGAAGACCTCCACGGCCTGCGCCTGCGGAAGCCCCGAGGCGTCCTCGACGACCTTCGGATTGCCGCCCTGGGCTTCGATGATCCGTTCGAACTTCTCGGCAGCCACGCCGGAGCCGAGCGCATCCTCCAGCCGCTGGCGCGCCTTCGTGGCGCTGCGTTCGACCTGCGCCATGAGGAGCATCTCCACGCCGAGGGCGTAGGTCACCTCCATCAGGTCTTCCGGTCCCTCGCCGCGCAGCGCGAGGATGGCCTCCTCCGTCTCGAGGGCATTGCCGCAGGCGCGGCCCAGCGGACGGTCCATCGCCGTGAGCAACGCCACCGTGGGACAGCCGCGATCCTCTCCCAGGGCGATCATGGTGCGCGCGAGCTCGAGTCCCCGCTCGGTCTCGGGGAGGAACGCCCCGCTCCCGTGCTTCACGTCGAGCACGAGCCCGGTGAGGCCTTCGGCGAGCTTCTTGGACATGATGCTGGCCGAGATCAGCGGAATCGCCTCGACGGTGGCCGTGACATCGCGCAGCGCGTACAGCTTCTTGTCGGCGGGCGCGATCTCGGGAGTCTGGCCGAT
>DATGDE010000130.1:0-3093 GCA_035311125.1 Gemmatimonadales bacterium | reverse complement strand
CCGACGAGTCGGTCTTTGCGGACGCCCTCGCGGTCGCCGACGCGGCCCTCGCCGCGGGAGCCGTGCGCAGCGGGCGTCGGGCCTACGCTGCCGCCGAGCGGGCCGCGGGTGATTCGGCGGCGGCGCGCCAGCGCCTCGCGGACCTGCGCCGCCGCATCGACGTCTAGACGAAACGGGGTGTGGGACCAGACCGCGTCCCGCCACCCCGTTCGAGCGCGCGAGAGGGCGCGCGCGTCTCGCCATCGCCGACGTCCGCTCGAGGATATGCCGACCGCGTCATGCGACGGACAAGCACACCGGCGCCCCGGTCAATTGATTGCAGAACGGCGACTTGCGATTGCCTGCACGGTACCGTCGCATTACTTTCTGGTGCCTTTTCGACTGACTCTACGGGGGACGCTCGAAGCCGTGCCGCGATATCGACGACACTTCATCCCGCTCGCCCTCCTGGGCCTTGGGCTGGTCACCGCCTGCGGAGGGCCCTTTCCCCAGTCCACTCTCGCTCCCACATCGGATTTCGGCGTTGCCATCGATCGCCTCTTCACCGGCATCTTCTGGTGGGCGGTCGGCGTCTTCGTGGTGGTCGAGGGGTTGCTGCTGTTCTCCATCCTGCGGTTCCGCCAGCGGGAGGGGACGCCTGCGCCGGTGCAGCACCACGGGCACACGACGCTGGAAATCGCCTGGACGCTGGCGCCGGCGCTGATCCTCGTCTTCATCGCGGTGCCCACGGTCCGCACCATCTTCACGACCGCTGGTGACGCTCCCCCGGGGGCCCTGCGGGTCGAGGTGATCGGGCACCAGTGGTGGTGGGAATACCGCTATCCCGACCTCGGCATTGTGACCGCCAACGAGCTCCACGTGCCGATCGGCCGGGCGGTGGTCGTGGACATCACGTCCACGGACGTGATCCACAGCTGGTGGACGCCCAGGCTGGGCGGCAAACGGGACGCCATTCCGGGACGCCACAACCGCATCGCCTTCCGTCCCGACTCCGTCGGCGAGTACATGGGGCAGTGCGTGGAATACTGCGGTGCTTCGCACGCCAACATGCGGCTGCGGACCTTCGTCGATTCCGATTCGGGGTTCCAGGCCTGGGTGGCGGCGCAGCGCGCGGTGCCCGTGACTCCGGCGGCCGGCAGTCCGGAGGCGGCCGGCGAGCAGATGTTCCACAAGTACGGTTGCATCGGCTGTCACACCGTGGCCGGCGTGTCGACCGGACTGATCGGACCCAATCTCACGCATGTCGGCAGCCGTACCACGATCGCCGGGGCCAGCATGATGAACACCGAGCAACACCTGCGCGACTGGATCGGCAATCCGCCGGCGATGAAGCCGGGTTCGATAATGCCCGACATGCACGTGAGCGCCGCGGACCTCTCGGCGCTGGTCGCCTACCTGCAGAGCCTCAAATGAGCGACGCCAAGGGACTGAAGAGCTGGTTGACCACGACCGATCACAAGCGGATCGGCAAGCTGTATTTCTGGACCGCGTTCGCGTTCTTCCTGCTGGGCGGGTTCGAGGCGCTGATCATCCGCGCGCAGCTCGCCAGGCCGGACAACACCCTGGTCGGCGCCGACACCTACAATCAGCTGTTCACGATGCACGGCACGACGATGGTGTTCCTGGCGCTGATGCCGCTCGCGGCCGCGTTCTTCAATTTCATCGTGCCGCTCCAGATCGGCGCGCGCGACGTCGCATTTCCGCGGCTCAACGCGTTCAGTTACTGGGTCTTCCTGCTGGGCGGCCTGTTCATGAACACGAGCTGGCTCCTGCCGCACCACCCCGCCCCCGACGGCGGCTGGTTCGGCTACGCCACGCTCACCGAGCGGCAATTCAATCCCGGCCCCAACATCGACTTCTGGCTGCTCGGGCTGCAGATCCTGGGCATCGCGTCGCTCGCGGCGGGTTTCAACTTCATCGTCACGATCCTGAACCTGCGCGCGCCGGGGATGAAGATGATGCGGCTCCCGGTGTTCAGCTGGATGACGCTCGTCACGTCGTTCCTCATGATCACCGCCTTCCCGGTGATCACCGTGGCGCTCGTCTTCCTGATGTTCGACCGGGTGTTCGGGACGCACTTCTACCTTCCCCAGGCGGGTGGCGACCCCGTGTTGTGGCAGCATCTGTTTTGGCTGTTCGGCCACCCCGAGGTCTACATCCTCATCCTGCCGGCCATGGGCGTGGTCTCGGAAGTGCTGCCCACGTTCTCGCGCAAGCCGCTGTTCGGCTATACGGTCGTGGTGTACTCCGGCGTGCTCATCGGGTTCATGGGCTGGGGCGTGTGGAGCCACCACATGTTCTCGGTGGGGTTGGGCCCGATCGCCGACTCGGTGTTCGCGCTCACCACGATGCTGATCGCCATCCCCACTGGGGTGAAGATCTTCAACTGGCTCGCCACCCTGTGGGGCGGCCAGCTGCGGTTCACCACGGCGATGTGCTTCGCGCTGGGGTTCATCGCGTTGTTCACGATCGGCGGGCTCTCGGGCGTGACGCACGCCTCCCCGCCGGCGGACCTGCAGCAGACCGATACGTACTATGTGGTGGCCCACTTCCATTACGTGCTGTTCGGCGGCACGATGATGGGTCTGTTCGCGGGCATGTACTACTGGTGGCCCAAGATGACGGGACGCCTGCTGTCCGAGCGGCTGGGATTGCTGCACTTCTGGCTGATGTTCATCGGCATGAACCTCACGTTCTTCCCGATGCACCTCATCGGCCTGCTGGGCATGCCGCGGCGGATCTACACCTACTCCCACGACCTCGGCGTCGATTCGATGAACCTGCTGTCGTCGATCGGCGCGGCCGTGCTGGGGCTCGGGATGGTGATCTTCGCCTACAACATGTGGCGCACGCGCCGCCACGGCACCGTGGCCGGTCCCAACCCGTGGGGTGGGGCGACGCTCGAATGGTCGATCCCGTCGCCGCCGCCGGTACACAACTTCGACGTGATCCCGACGGTGACGAGCCGCCTGCCCCTGTGGGACGCGCCGCCCAAGCCGCAGGCGCCGCCCGCTCACATCCACGTCCCCGGCGGATCGTGGTGGCCGATGGTGGCCGCCGCCGGGCTGCCGGTCATGGCCCTGGCACCGCTCA
>DATGDE010000129.1:0-3211 GCA_035311125.1 Gemmatimonadales bacterium | reverse complement strand
ACGGACGACGCCCTGGTTGTCGAGATAGACCGCGCGGCTGGCGACCTGGGCGTGGCAGGTGGGAACCAGGAATGCGCCCGCGGCGAACAGCAGAAGCGACCTGGTCATCGTGCCGCCGGCACGGATGGAAGCTCCACCTCCCGCATCACCTGCACGTTCAGGCTTGCGGGTCGCAGCCCGGCCGCGCTCGCCGACACGCTGAGCACCCCCGGATGGATTGCGCGCAGGATCGCCAGCCCTCGGCCCTTGAACGCATGGCGACGATCCGTCCGATAGGGATCGTGGTCCTGCATGTCGGCGTTGTCGAGCGCCACGAGACTGCCGCCGGTCACGGTGACCCGCACGAGATTCCCCGCCGTGGGCACGACGGTACCGGCCGAGTCCACGATCTCGAAGGTCACGAGCGCCACGTCCCCGGGTGAGGTGCTGACGGTATCGTGTGCCGCGGTAAGCCGGATCGCCGCCGGCACACCGGCCGTGCGCACCTCCGCGTGGCACGCCACGCTGCCGTCCCGCTTCTTCCCGACCGCGCGCAACACCCCCGGTGCGTAGGGCACGTCCCAGCTCACGTGCAGGTCGTTGGTCGTGGACCGGACGACCGGCAACGCGTAGCTGTTCCAGCCGCCCGACGTCCCCTGCGCCGGAAACTCGATCCGCTTTTCCCCCAGGGAACGCCCGTTGAGAAACAGCTCCACGCTGTTGCAGTTGCTGTAGGCCACCACCGGAATCACCTGCCCCTCGCGCCCCGGCCAGTTCCAGTGCGGGAACAGGTGCAGCACCGGCGCGTCCGTCCACAGGCTCTGGTACAGGTAATACGCATCCTTGGGGTGCCCGGTGATGTCCATCGTGCCGGATCCGAAGCCCTTGAAGGGCCAGAAGCTCTCCCCCAGATAGTCGATCCCGGTCCACATGAAGTTGCCCGCGAAGTAGTCGTGCAGCGTGACCCACTTCCAGAGCCGCTCCGCCTCCGTCATCCCGCCGGTGTAGTTGGGCCGCACGACGGTGGAGTCGTCGCCCAGGGAGTACCGCTCGTCCAGGGACTGGAACAGCGAGCCGCTTTCCGTCCCGATCATCTTCCACTCGGGGTGGTCGTGCCTGTCCTGCTCGGCGAACAGCTCGCGGCGCTCGTGCCAGCGGTCCACGTAGTTGTAGCCGACGATGTCTTCCGACTCGAGGAACGCCAGCGTCGCCGGGTGGCCGTCGGCGTAGATCTGGTCGTTGCCGGTCGTGACGGGTCGCGTCGCATCCTCGCGGTGGAAGATGCCGACCAGCTTGCGGAGCACCTCCGGCCCGTCGGGCGTGGTCTGCTCGCCGATCTCATTGCCGGCGCTCCACAGCACGATCGAGGGGTGGTTGCGGTCGCGATGCACGAAATCGGTGACGTCGCGTTCCGACCATTCGGCGAAGTACTTGTGGTAGCCCTCGGGGACCTTGCCGATGGTCCACTCGTCGAACGCCTCCGCCATGACGAGGAACCCGAGGCGGTCGCACAGATCCAGGAACTCCGGGGCCGGCGGGTTGTGCGAGGTGCGGATCGCGTTCGCCCCCATCGCCTTGAGCCGCTCCAGCCGCACCTCCCAGACACGCTCGGGCACGGCCGCGCCCAGCGCGCCCGCATCGTGGTGCAGGTTGACGCCCCGCATCTTGACCTGCCGGCCGTTCAGCAGGAAGCCCTTGTCCTTGTCGTAGGCGATGGTGCGGATGCCGAACGGCGTCGCCAGCACATCGACCGCGCGCCCGCCGTCCAGCACTTCCGAGCGTAGCGTGTACAAATGCGGCGTCTCGATGGACCACAGCCTCGGCCGCTCCACCTGAATCCGCTGCTCGAGGTCGACGCCCTGCCCCGGGGCTGCCGTGAACGTCGTATCGCTGCGAGCGACCTCGCGACCGGCGCCGTCGAGCACCACCGAGCGGAGCGCGACGCGACGGGGCGCGGCGCGCTCGCTCTCCACCCGCGTGCGGATCAGGACGTCCGCGCCGGCGGAGTCCGCCCGTGGCGTCGTCACGTACGTTCCCCAGTGCCCCACGTGCACCGGATCCACGATGGTCAGCCAGGTGTGACGGTAGATGCCGCTCCCCGTATACCAGCGAGAATTGGGCTGCGCCGAATTGTCCACGCGGACGGCGACGACGTTGATCCCCGGTACGAGGTGCGTAGTGACGTCGTAGGCAAAGCTCGAGTACCCATAGGGACGGCGTCCCAGGTGGACGCCGTTGAGCCAGACATCGCTGTTCATGTAGACGCCGTCGAACTCGAGCCACACTGCGCGGCCACGCGCGCCCGCCGGCAGCCGGAACGCCTTGCGGTACCAGCCCAGCCCCGTGGGGAAATACCCGCCACGCCCCCCGCTCGGGGCGTCCTGTTGCGGCGTGCCTTCGATGCTCCAGTCGTGCGGCAGGTCGAGCCGGCGCCACTGGTGATCGTCGAAGCCCGGCTGCTGGGCGCCGGCGGGATTGCCGAGGGTGAAGCGCCATCCCGGATCCATGGAGAGACGCTGCCGCTGGGCGGCGACCGGCTCGGAGAACACGCCGGCCGCCAGCAGGAGAAGCGAGAGGATGCGCACGGTCACCTCGGCCGTTTGGAGGGCCGCGAGAACGGGGGCGGTGTCACGTGCAGGGGCCCGCGCGCCTGCAGCAGCCGCAGCGCTTCCTGCACGCCGCGCTCCAGCTGCGGGTCCCGCCCCGCCGCGACGCTGCGCGCGTCGAGCAGCACCTCGACGTCCGGTGGCACGCCCTCGTTCTCGGCGATCCACTTGTTGTTGATCGGGTCGAACACCGCGTTGTCGGGCGCGGTCACGCCGCCGCCATCCACCAGCGGGTAGTGCACGGACGACTTGACCAGCCCGCCCCACGTGCGGGCGCCGACCAGCGGCCCCGCCCGTTGCTGGCGGAACGCCCAGGGGAAATAGTCCCCGCCCGAGCCCGCCAGCTCGTTGATCAGCAGGACCTTGGGACCCAGGATCCCGGCCGGGAGCCGGTACGGGACGCCGTTCGGCACCTCGTTGGTGATGGCGGCCCGCAGCGAGCGGGTCATGTAGTCCACCATGTAGTCGTCGAGGTTGCCGCCGCCGTTGAAGCGCTCGTCGATCACCGCGCCGTCGCGGTCCTGCTGGGCGAAGAAGTAACGATTGAACGACACCACGCCCGGCCCGCCGGTGTTCGGAATCCAGACATAGGCCAGGCTCCCGCCCGAGAGGGAATCCACCTTGCG
>DATGDE010000128.1:0-5579 GCA_035311125.1 Gemmatimonadales bacterium | reverse complement strand
TCGGCGGAATCGGTGCGCAAGGCTTGCGACGTCACCGTCGCCGCGCCGCCGAATGTCGCCTGCGCGCCGCTCGTGCCGATGATCGCCTGATAGGTCGCCTCCCAGGTCACGCCCTGCGCTACGTAGGCCAGCTGCGTGTTGGGCCGGTTGCGCGACGCGTCGAGCGCCAGCGCTGCCTCGGTCGAAGCGCGCACCAGTTCGGCCGGGAACAGCGGCTGTCCCGGTTGGGTCAACAGCAGACGACCGTCGCTGAGTTTGTACTGGGGCGGATCGACCCGAACCACCGTCGCGCGGATCGTGTCCGCGCCCCCCATCCGCTCGCGCGCGAACGACAGCGTCTGTCCCACCGCACGCGCCAGGGCGTCGTTCTGCGAGCTCGGGTAGCGCACCGTGGCCCCCGTCACCGTCACTGCCGTATCCGGCGAGAACAGCGTCGCCGGATCCAGCCCATCGATTTGCATGGTGAAGAGGTTGCTTCCCTTCTGCAGCGCCCGCGGCAGCGTGCGCCGCACCACCACCCGCCCGTCGCTGTAGATGGAAAGGGAGGTCTGGGACCGGAGCACACCCGGCACCCCCGCCAGCAAACCCAGCCCCGCAACCGCTGATAGCTGATAGCTGATAGCTGATAGCTGTTTCATTTCATCCACTCCAGGGCGACACGCTTCGCAATGAGAGACGTCAGCATATACCAGATGAGCACAGTGACCACTCCCATGAGCCGTGCGGTCCGCTCGGCCGGGAGCATGATCGTCAGATACACCGCGAGCGGCAAACTCGTCCCCATCGCCACCCAGCGCCCGATGTTCGCCGCCCGGCGCACCAGCGTGCGCCAGCACTCCGAGCAGATGCCGCCCACGGCGAGACCGGGGACCATCTCGCCGCACTTGGCGCAGGCATGGCTAGGTCCGAGCGGCCACGGCGCGCGCAAATTCGGCTGTAGCAGCACGGCCTCCCAGGTCCCGGGTGCGCACCTTGTCGGTGACGATGGTGGTCTCAATGGCGCGCCGCAAGCGCCGGCCCGCCTCGAGCTCCCCCACGTGGTCCAGCATCATCGCCGCCGCCAGCATCAACGCGGTCGGGTTGGCGATGCCCTTTCCGGCGATGTCCGGGGCGGACCCGTGCACCGCCTCGAAAATCGCCGCCTTGGTGCCGATGTTGGCGCCCGGCGCGAGGCCCAACCCGCCGATCAGCCCCGCCGCCTCGTCCGACAGGATGTCGCCGAACATGTTCGTCGTCACGATCACATCGAACTGCTGCGGGTTGATCACCAGCTGCATCGCGGTGTTGTCCACGATCTTGTCCTCGGCGGCGATCACGCCCGCGTACTCCTTGGCGACCTGATGCGCGGTCTCGAGAAACAGACCCGACGTGGCCTTGAGGATGTTGGCCTTGTGGACAATGGTGACCTTCTTGCGACCCTGCGTCTTCGCGTACTCGAATGCGTAGCGACAGATGCGCCGGCACCCCTCGCGGGTCATCACCGACGTCGCCTGCGCCACCGCCCGCGGATCGTCGGCCACCCGGAAGCTGTGGTCGAGCCCGACGTACATCCCTTCGGTGTTCTCGCGGATGATCACGAGATCGATCCCCTCGAAGCGCCCGCCCGGCAGGAGCGTCTTCGTCGGCCGCACGTTGGCATACAGGTCGAATTCCTGCCGCAGCGCGACGTTCACCGAGCGGTACCCGCCGCCTACCGGGGTCGTGAGTGGGCCCTTGAGCGCCAGCTTGGTGTGGCGGATCGAGTCGAGTGTGGCGTTCGGCAGCGGCGTGCCCGCCTTGTCCACCGCGCTCATCCCGCCGAACTCCTCGTCCCAGTCGAACTTCACGCCGAGCGCGTCGAGCACGAGGAGCGTCGCCTGCATGATCTCCGGACCGATCCCGTCGCCGGCGATGAGCGTGGCCTCGCGCGTCACGGCAGCCCGGGCGTCAGGGCCTTCACCGCCCGCGTCAACGCCGTCCAGGGATCGGGCCCGTCCCCGCGCGCCACCGTCCGGTAGCCCACCTGTCCCAGCCGGGCGTCCACGATGACGACGGTCAGCTCCGCCGTGCCCATGCGTGGGCCTGCCGCTCCGGCCGCCGGCCGGAACACCAGCTGTGCCGGGACGAGCGCGTGGCGCGCGTCGGCAATCGCGACGAGCGCCCGCAGCTCGCTGCGCAGCGGGTCGGGGAGGAAATCCCCCACCTTGGCCCCCCGCAGCAACGCCGTCCCCATCTGGTCCGGATTGGTGGCGAACGTCGGTGAGCGGCGCGCCTGGCGCCGCAGATCGTCGGGCAGAACCCAGCTCACCTCGGGCGCTCGGGCCTGGAGCAGCGTGCCCAGAATGCTGTCCGCCGTTCCCAGCGCCGCGCGGCGATCGGCGATCCTCGCGCCCCAACCCAGCGAATCGTCGGCGGCGATCAGCGTGAGCGGCAACACGGGGACCTTCTCGCTCGCCAGCCCGGCAAGCGGCAGCGGCCGGGTCGGCTCGGGAACGGCCTGCTGATTCGCCGGCCGCCTCGCACCGCAGGCGGCGGCCGCGCACAGCACCGCCACGACCTGTGCGCCACGCACTAAGCTTTTGTTTTTCAATGGATTAGTCACGCACGCAATATCGAGCCACGGGCGCGCGTTTTCAAGAAGCCAGCGTGAGTCCGCCGTCCACGACGATCGTCTGACCGGTGATGTGCCGGGCCGCGTCGCTGCACAGGAATGCGACCACGCGGGCGACGTCCTCGGGCTCGGCCACCCGCCCCAGCACGGACTCGCGCTCGGCGCGCTCGAGGATCTCGCGCGGCAGCTGGGCCAGCAGTTCGGTCTTCACGAACCCCGGGGCGACGGCGTTCACATTGACGTTGGACGAGCCCAGGTCGACCGCGGCGGCCTTCGTGAGACCGATCAGGGCCGCCTTGCTCGCGGCGTAATTGGCGATCCCGAACCCCGGCCGGAACGCCTGGTGACTCGAGATGTTCACGATCTTCCCGTAGCGCTGGGCGCGCAGGTGCCCCGCCACGGCACGGATGCAATTGAAGGCGCCGCTGACGTTGGTGTCCATCACCTCCTGCCACGCCTCCGCCGAGAGCCGCCACAGCGCGCCGTCGTGCGTGACGCCCGCGTTGTTGATGAGGAAGTGCACCCCCCCGAGCCGCTCGCGCGCCTCGGTGACGAAATGCTCGACGTCGTCGGGGCGGCGCACGTCGCAGTGCTCGGAGTACACGGCGACGCCGTGGGCCTTGATCGCCGTCTCGGTCAGCAGCGCCTGCGCGGACACGTCCCGCCCCGGGAGGTTGACGTAGTTGAACGCGATGGCGGTGCCGCGCTGGGCGAGCTCGAGGCAGATGGCGCGGCCGAGGCCGGTGGCGCCGCCCGTCACGAGCGCGCACCGCCCCCCGACGCGTTCCGCCGCGACCTGGGGATCCGGCCGCTCCTGCGTCACGGCCTCCCCCGTGGGGGATGGCGCCTGCCGCGCGGCCATGGACCAGGAAGAAGAAGAGGAAGACAAGTCTTCGAACCTATGGGGCAATTTGAAGCCCGGCAAGCCGCGCCGTACCTTGGAGCCATGCCACGCTTCCTCCGCGCAGCGATGTGGACGGTCCTGTCGCTGTTGGGCGCCGCCGCGTTCGCCGTCCTCGCGCTGGTCCGCGGCGAGACCGTCAGCGCCGCGTGGGTCGTCGTCGCCGCGATCTGCACCTACGTCGTCGCCTACCGCTTCTACTCCCGCTTCATCGCCACCCGCGTATTCACCCTGGACGCGCGCCGCGCGACGCCCGCCGAGCGGCTCTCCAACGGACGGGACTTCGTGCCCACCAACAAGTGGGTGCTTTTCGGGCACCACTTTGCCGCGATCGCGGGCGCCGGCCCGCTGGTCGGCCCCGTGCTCGCCGCGCAGTTCGGATTCCTGCCCGGCACCCTGTGGCTCGTGATCGGGGTGGTGCTGGGCGGCGCGGTACAGGATTTCACCATCCTCTGCTGCTCGGTGCGCCGCAACGGCAAATCGCTCGGCCAGATGGCCAGAGAGGAGATCAACCCGCTGGCGGGGTCGACCGCGATGCTCGCGGTGCTGTTCATCATGATCATCCTGCTCGCCGTGCTGGCGCTGATCGTCGTCAACGCCCTGAAGGCGAGCCCCTGGGGGTTGTTCACCATCGCCTGCACGATCCCGATCGCCCTGTTGATGGGCTGGTGGATGAAGCGCTGGCGTCCCGGACGCATCGGGGAGGCCTCGCTGGTCGGCGCCGTGCTGCTCATCGCCGCGCTGGTGGGCGGCGGTTGGGTGGCGAGCCACCCGATCGGGGTCGCGTTCACGCAGAGCGGGTCGACCCTCACCTGGATGATGATGGTCTACGGATTCGCCGCTTCGGTGCTGCCGGTGTGGATGCTGCTGGCGCCGCGCGACTACCTCTCCACCTTCCTGAAGATCGCGACGATCCTGATCCTCGCCGTCGCGATCCTGATCATCCTGCCGCCGCTGCGCATGCCGGCGTTCACGACGTTCGCGACACTGGGCGAAGGGCCGGTGTTCGCCGGCAAGTTCTTCCCGTTCGTGTTCATCACGATCGCCTGCGGCGCCATCTCGGGGTTCCACGCCCTGGTGTCGTCGGGCACCACCCCCAAGATGCTGGCCCGGGAGACCGATGCGCGGCTGATCGGCTACGGCGGGATGCTGATGGAGTCGTTCGTCGGCGTGATGGCGATGATCGCCGCCTGCACCCTCGAGCCCGGCGTGTACTTCGCCATGAACACGACGCCCGCGGCGCTCGCCGGCGCGGCGGACGTGCTGCGAAACGCCGGATTCGTCGTTACCCCGGAGCAGATGCAGGCGCTCGCCGCCCAGGTGGGCGAGCAGACCCTCATCGCCCGGACCGGTGGCGCCCCCAGCCTCGCGGTCGGCATCGCGCACATCTTCTCTGGCGTTTCGACCGCCCTCGGCGGCCGGGCCGCCACGGCGTTGTGGTACCACTTCGCCATCATGTTCGAGGCGTTGTTCATCCTCACCACGATCGACGCTGGCACGCGCGTCGGCCGTTTCATGCTGCAGGAGATCGTGGGTCACGTCTGGCCTCGCTTCGGCGAGACGTCGTGGTACCCGAGCATCGTGGCGTCGAGCGCCGTGATCGTGGCGGGGTGGGGGTACTTCCTTTATCAGGGCGTCGTGGACCCGCTCGGCGGGATCAACTCCCTGTGGCCGCTGTTCGGGATCGCGAACCAGCTGCTCGCCGCCGTCGCCCTGTGCGTGGCGACGACGATCCTCATCAAGATGGAACGCGCCCGCTACGCCTGGGTGACGCTCGCCCCGCTCGTCTGGATCGTCACGATCACCATGACCGCGGGATGGCAGAAGGTGTTCTCGGCGGACCCCAAGCTCGGCTTCCTCGCCCACGCCGCCTCGCTCGTCGACTCGACCGACACCCGCGCGCCCCGCTTGATCTTCAACGATCACCTGAACACGTTCGTGGCCCTGCTGTTCATGGCCGTCGTCGCGCTGCTCATCGTCGTGTCCATCCGGGAATGGTGGCTCGTCCTGTCGCGGCGCAAACCCGCGACGGTCAACGAGTCGCCCTACGTGGAGAGTGCGTACGCCTCGGGCCGCTGACCTGCTGCG
>DATGDE010000127.1:0-5099 GCA_035311125.1 Gemmatimonadales bacterium | reverse complement strand
GAGCGCGAGGGACTCTCCCTGGACATCCTCGGCGGCGGAGTGGGGACCTTCCAGCACCTGAACAGCTCGGGCACGGCATACCTGAACGGAGGACCGTTCTTCGGTGCCGTGCTGGACTATGCGCCGTCGAGCGCGCCCGGCCTGGCACTGCTGGCTGAGGTCGCCTGGACGCACCACCAGCTGCTCGGCTCCGCACCCGGAGCGGGAACGAACGTGGAATTGTTCTCAGCGGGAGGCGACGTGGGCTACATCTACGTCGACACCGATAAGTTCTCTTCTGCCTTCTTCGGGGGTGGCGGGGTCCTCTTGATCTCCGAAAGAACGACCACCGCCGCGAAGCTGAAACCGTTCAGTCGCCTCGGTATCGACGCCCGCTACCGGATCTCCGCAAAGATCTCTCTGTACGCCCAGGTGTCAGGGATGGTCTACACGCTGAGCAACTTCCCGAGCGGCAGCGTCCTCGAAGGGTACGATCATCACCAGGGCGAAGGCTCCATCGGTGCCGGCGTGACGGTGCGATTCTAGGGCGTTTCGCGGAAGGTGTATTCCAGTTTGACGTTGCGCGCTCGAAAGTAGGGGAGCCAGCCGTCGGGGAGCTCCCATCCCACTTCGCTCTCCCGTGGCACCTGCATGCCGTTCACCCGCGCGTAATCGCCGAAGGTGCCACGCCACGGAGTCAGCACGGGCGTGCCGTCCACGTCCCGATAGCGTTGCGCTGTGATGCGGTCGATCTCGCCCCTCGGGCCGAAGTGGACGTCCATCGACACCGTCGTGCCGGCGTCGGTCAGCGTGGCCCGCGCCGTGTTGTCGTCTACGGCCTCCCACCGCACCCCCGCGCTCGGCAGCAGCGCCGTCGGCAGCCAGGCACCCTCCGCCAGGTATCGCAACAGGGCGGCGCCAGCCATCTCCGGCGTCCCGCGCTGATCGACGATCGGGACGACGCCGCCGAGGGTCCCGTGCATGTTCCCCTCGCCTCCGAGGTAGCTGTCGCGCACGCGGGCCGGCAGCAACGGGGCCATGCGAATCGACGCATCCCACACGAACCCGGGAGGCCACACGGCGAAGTCTTCTACGGCGCGGAACGGCGCCCAAGCGTCACGGGCACGCGCGAAGGTCCCCGCCTGGGTCACCCGGGCGTGGCGCACCAGCGGCTGCCCGGGAACGAGCGCGAACTCGAAGTAGCGCACCACGGGCGGCGGCAGTCCGGCGAGCTGGTCGGGAGAATAGCGCGCCGGCGCGAGTGGCCCCTTCCCGAGCAGGGCGACAGCGCGCCCCGTCGCCCGCTTCCACAGGAACGTGCCGCCGGCCAGGACGAGGAGGATCGCCAGGCCCAGCCCGCCGAGCACGAGCGCCGTCCTCCTGACCCAGCGGGTCATGACGGCTCAGGGCACGACCGGCAGGACGATGTGCGACGGCAGCGCTGGTGTGCTGTAGACGCGCTGCGTCGCTTTCACGTAATCGGCGGCCGTCGCGCGGTAGATGCTGGGCACGAACTTCTGCGGGTTCCGGTCGATCAGCGGGAACCACGTCGACTGCACCTGGACCATCAGCCGGTGACCCTTGAGAAACACGTGGTCGCGGTCGCGCAGCGGAATGCGCCATTCCACCGGGCGGTTCGGGACGAGGGGGCGCGGATGCTCGAAGCTCGCGAGATAGCGCCCGCGGCGGACCTCCATTGCGATCGGCAGCTCGTAGCCGTTCACTGATTTCGCATAGGCGCCGGGAGCCGGACCGGCGTCGGGATCCCAGGCATCCGGTTGCGCATGCTCCGGGTACACGTCGATCAACTTGACGACGAAATCGGCGTCGCTGCCCGAGGTGGAGGCGAAGAGATCGGCGGCGACCTCGCCGGTGACCGTGAGATCGCGGTCGAGCGGCGCACTCACGAACGTGAGCACGTCGGGGCGCTGATCGACGAAACGCTGATCCCCGACCTCCCAGGTGCGCCAGTCTCCCCCGGGGTAGGTCGGCGAGATCGGACGCGGCCGGTACGGAACGGGGTTCGCCGGATCGGACACGAACGCGCGGGATCCCGCTCCCCGCTCTCCCGCGCGTGGGGCCTCGAAGGAAAGTGTGCCGTCGGCATGCAGATACAGATTCCTCGGGCGCGCCTCGGCAGGTGGCCAGGCGGCGTAGCTGCGCCAGCGGTTGCTGCCCGACTGGAACGTGGTCGCCTGCCACCCCGGCTTCTCCCCCTGCCCGTGGAGGTAGTAGCGGAAGAACGGCGCCTCGATCGTCTCGCGGAACTCGCGCGCCGTCTCATGACCGCCCAGCGCGATCAGGCCGATGCTGTCCCCCTTGGGGAACCGCCACATGCCGTGGAACCACGGGCCGGCCACCATGAAGTTCGTGTGGGCGGGGTCGTGCTCGGCGGCGTGGCGGAAGATCTGCCAGGGTCCCCACGGATCCTCCTGATCCCAGAAGCCGGCGACGTTGAGGTTGGGGACGGTCGCGGAGTGGAGCTGGCTGACCCACGCCTCCCGCTTCCAGAACTCGTCGTAGTCCGGGTGTGCCACGACGTCGTTCCAGTAGGGAATCGTCCCGTGCAGGTAGCGATCGTTGATGTTCGAGAGCGGACCGAGCGCGAGGTACCAGGCGTACGTGTCGTAGGTCTCGAAGCCGAAATGGGTGTTCTTGAACTTGTCCGCCTGCTCGAGCACGGCATATTCGAAGGCGTAGCTCTCGCGCAGCGCGCCGAAACGGTGATCGTCGTCGTTCATCCACTGATCGACCGGAGAGGCCTGCTCGCTGACCGCCTTGAGCGCGGGATGGGGATGGAGCAGCGCCAGCGCGGTGGTCAGCCCGTCGTAGGAGACCCCGTACATCCCCACCGCGCCGTTGTTGTTCGGCACGTTGTGCACCAGCCACTCGATGCTGTCGTAGGCGTCGGTCGTTTCGTTGGTGGCGGTCGAGTCGGCGAGATCTACCTGTGAGGTCAGCTTGAAGACCCCCTCCGACTTGAACCGGCCTCGCAGATTCTGGATGACGAAGATGTACCCGTCCTGGGCCAGCTCCTTGAGCGTGGGGGGAACCTGCATTACGGGACCCGAGGGCACGCCGTAGGGCGTCCGCCGGAACAGGATCGGCAGCGGCGCCGCCGCGCTCGAGGGCGTCAGGATCACGGTCTGGAGCCGCACCCCGTCACGCATCGGGATCATCACTTCCTGGAAGGTGAACGCGGGCGGGGCGGGCGGTTGCTGCGCCCGAGCGGAACCCGGCAGCAGGAGCGCGACGGCGCAGTACAGGCTCTGGCGCATGGTGCCTACCTGGCGAACGTGTCTTGGAAGCTGTGGACCGACGCGCTAAGGTATCCGTACTCCCTGCGTGAGGAAGAGCCCGACTATGGCACGCATGCAATCCGCGAAACCCGCGAGGAAGGTCACGGCGGCGACGCTCGCCGCCGCGCTGGCCACCATCCTCGTCTGGGTGCTCAACACGTTCGTCCTCTCGCCGCCGCAGCAGATCGGTCCGGAAGTGGCGGGATCCATCACCACGGTGCTGGTCGCGCTGGCCGGCTACTTCACGCCGCCCGCCGCGGAAGATCAGGTCGTGCCGTGACGTTACGCTGCCTTCGCGCGGTGTGCATCCTGTTCGTCGCGCCCCGGGCGACGCACGCCCAAACGCCCGTGGATTCCGCCCTGGCCGCCTATATCGCGACGCTGCGCGCCATCGACGGCCACGCCCACCCCATGCGGCCCGAGGCTCCTGACACCGAGTACGACGCGCTGCCACTCGACGGCATTCCGCCGTTCCCGGTCCCCTGGCGGCTGACCCCGGATGCCCCGGTGTGGTCCCGGGCGGCACGCGCGCTGTACGGTACGGACAGCGTGGCCGCCCGCGATCGAGCCGTGCAGCAGCGCGGCGAGGCGTTCCCCTCCTGGGCGCTCGACCGCGCCGGGATCGACGTCATGTTCGCCAACCGCATCGCCATGGGACCCGGTCTGGGGCCCCCGCGGTTCCGCTGGGTGCCGTTCGACGACGCGCTGCTCTTTCCGCTCGACACGCGGCTCGAGGCGACCCGCACGCCGGACACGCGCCCGCTGTATCCCCGTGAGGCCGCGCTGCTCCGTCGCTACCTGCGGGACCTCGGGGTCGACGCGCTCCCACGCGCGCTCGACGCCTACGTCGCGGACGTGGTGCTCCCCACCCTGCGGCGCCAGCGGGAGCACGGGGCGATCGCGATCAAGTTCGAGGCGGCCTATCTGCGGCCATTGAACTTCGACGCACCCGATTCCACCGCGGCGCGGGCGGTGTACGCGCACTATGTGGGCGGCGGGACACCCACCCGGGATGAGTACAAGACGCTCGCCGATTACCTGTTCCGGGAGATCGCGCGCGCGGCGGGACGGCAGCACCTCGCGGTCCACCTGCACGTGCTCGAGACCTTCGGCGGGTTCTACGGCGCGCGCGGGGCGACGGCCGGATTGCTGGAACCGGTATTCAACGATTCGACGCTCCGCGGCACGAACTTCGTGATCATCCACGGCGGGTGGCCCGAAACCGGGGAAACCGAAGCGATGCTCGGCAAGCCGAACGTGTACGCCGACATCTCGATGCTGGACCTGATGCTCGAGCCGGCGGAGCTGGCGGAAGTGCTGCGACACTGGCTGGCCCGCTGGCCCGACAAGATCCTGTTCGGCACCGATGCGTTCGACGGCGGACCCGGACAGCGCTGGGAAGAAGGCGCGGTCGTCGCGGCCACGACGGCGCGCCGCGCGCTCGGGATGGCGCTCACCGCCATGCTGCGGGACGGCGATATCGACCGGGCGCGCGCCCGCGCGCTGGCGCGCATGGTGCTGCGCGACAATGCCACGGCACTCTACCATCTGGGCGCCGTTAGGCCTTGACTTTCACCGCCGGTGTGGAGATACTTCTACCCGAGCGTAGAGCCGCGGCACGGTGCCGTCGGCTAGGACCAGTGACCGATCGGAGGACCTGGGCATCGCCCGAGGTCCTCTTTCTGTTTCTGGCCATCCGCTCGACGGTGCCGGCAGCGGGTTCGCCGCAAGGCCAGGCCGCGCGGTCACCGATCAGTACTTCATAGTGGGAGTCATCCAACAGATGGCACGCATCAACGGTATCGTGAAGTGGTTCAACGA
>DATGDE010000126.1:0-3213 GCA_035311125.1 Gemmatimonadales bacterium | reverse complement strand
CTCTTCCGGCCCCACCGGCCGCATCGGCGGACACGTCCGCGACGCATCCGGCAACCCGATCGCCCACGCCCAGGTCATTCTCGTCGGCACCTCGCTGGCGACCCAGACCAACGCGGCCGGTGCGTATTGGATCGATTCCGTTCCCGCCGGCACCTACGTGGTCATGGCCCGGTTCATCGGCTTCGCCGCGGCGCAGGTGCAGCACATCCAGGTGACGTCGGGACGAGCGGTCACGGTGGATTTCGTGCTGCAGCCAAGTACGATCCAGATGAGCGAAATCGTCGTGGACGGCGCCGCCGCCCCCGCGTCGGCCGCAAACCTCGCCAGAAAGACGGCACGCGGGCGAGTCGTCGAGCGCGACGACGAGGCCTATCGCGTCCGCCGCGAGCCCTGGAACACCGAGGAATACGGCCACACCGAAGAGAACCCGTTCCTCGCCGTCTCCGCCCACCCCCTCTCGACGTTCTCCATCGACGTGGATCGCGCCTCCTACAGCAACGTGCGACGCTTCCTGCTGGACGGACAGGCCCCACCCAAGGACGCCGTGCGCATCGAGGAGATGGTCAACTACTTCCCCTACGACTACGCCGCTCCCACCGGAGACGATCCGGTGGCGATCCACACCGAGTTGGGTCCGGCGCCGTGGAGGCCGCAACACCAGCTGCTGCGCATCGGGCTCCAGGCGCGCCGCATCGACCTGCGCGGCCTGCCACCGTCGAACCTGGTATTTCTGCTCGATGTATCGGGCTCCATGGACGAGCCCAACAAGCTGCCGCTGGTCAAAGCATCGATCACCATGCTCGTCAACAACCTCCGGCACGAAGACCGCGTGGCGATCGTCGTCTACGCAGGCTCGGCCGGGCTCGTGCTGCCGTCGACCGCCGGTGACGAGAAGGCGAAGATCCTCGAGGCGATCGACCGGCTGGAGGCGGGCGGGAGCACGGCCGGCGGCGCGGGCATCAAGCGGGCCTATGACGAAGCGGTCGCCAACTTCATCCGCGGCGGCAACAACCGCGTCGTGCTGGCCACCGACGGCGACTTCAACGTCGGGGTCTCGAGCGACGGCGAGCTGGTCCGCCTGATCGAGGACAAGCGCAAGAGCGGCGTGTTCCTCACCGTGCTCGGCTTCGGCATGGGCAACCTGAAGGACTCGAAGATGGAGCAGCTGGCCGATCACGGGAACGGCAACTACGCCTACATCGATAACCTGCTCGAGGCGAAGAAGACGCTGGTGCACGAGCTGGGCGGAACGCTCTTCACGGTGGCCAAGGACGTGAAGATCCAGGTCGAGTTCAATCCCGCCCGGGTGCGCGGTTACCGGCTGATCGGGTACGAGAACCGGCTGCTCGCCGACGAGGATTTCACCGACGACACGAAGGACGCGGGCGAGATGGGTGCGGGCCATTCCGTCACCGCACTGTACGAGATCGTCCCCACGGGCGCCGAGACCGACGTCTCGATCCGCCTCCCCGATTCGCTGCGCTACCAGACGGTACGCACGCCGCGCAGCGGCGGAGCGGAGCTGGGCTTCGTCAAGGTCCGCTACAAGCAACCTGACGGCGACAGCAGCCGACTGCTCACCAGTGCCGTATCGGGCGAGCCGGTCCGCACGCCCTCACCCGAGTTCCGCTTCCAGACGGCCGTGGCCGAGTTCGGCCTGCTGCTCAAGGGCTCGGCGTATCGCGGTGTGGCGAGTTTCGAAGAAGTGATCGCGGCCGCTCAGGGCTCGCTCGGCGCCGATCCCGACGGCTACCGCGCCGAGTTCGTGAAGCTGGCGCAGGCCGCGCAATCGCTCGGGCTGGCCACGACCGGGAGCCCGCGTTAAGGTTTCGGCCATGCTGCGGCTGCCGTCGTTCACGTACCGTCAACCGAAGACCCTCCGGGACGCGCTCGCGATGAAGGCGGACGCGGGCCCGGAGGGGATGTACGTCGCCGGTGGGACGGATCTCTACCCCAACATGAAACGACGGCAGCAGGAACCGCGAACCGTCATCTCGCTGATGGCGGTGGCGGAGCTCCAAACGGACGGGGGCGCGGAGCACGGACCAGTCACGGTCGGCGCGGGGATCACGCTCACGGCGCTGTCCGCCCGTCCGGCCCTCCGCCGATCCGCGTGCCACGCCGTCGCGGAGGCGGCCGAGCTGGTGTCCACTCCCCTGCTCCGCAACATGGGGACGCTGGGGGGCAATCTCTGTCTGGACACGCGCTGCAACTACTACGACCAGTCCTATGAGTGGCGCAAGGCGATCGACTTCTGCATGAAGAAGGACGGGGCGATCTGCTGGGTGGCGCCGTCCAGCCCGCGCTGCTGGGCGGTGAGCTCGTCGGACGTGGCGCCCGTGATGGTGGCGATCGGCGCCGAGTACGTCCTGGCTGGGCCGGGCGGAGAACGCGTGGTGCCGGCCGGAAGGTTCTACAACAACGACGGGATCAACTACCTCACCAAGCAGCCCGATGAGATCCTCGTGGCGGTGCGGCTCCCTGCGCCCGACGGCTGGGATGCGGTCTATCACAAGCTGCGCCGGCGGGGGTCGTTCGACTTTCCGGTCCTGGGAGTCGCAGCCTGGGTGCGCTGGGAGGGACGGGGCACGAGGGACGGAGGGCGGGTGGCAGCCGCGAGGATCGTGTTGGGTGGCGTAGCGAGCCATCCGCAGGAAGTGGTCGAAGCGGGGACGGCGCTCGAGGGCTCGGCGCTCACCGACGATGCCATCGCCGCGGCCGCCGACGCCGCGTTCCATCCCTCCAAGCCGATGGACAACACCGACTTCGATCTGTCGTGGCGCAAGCAGATGACGCGGGTGTACGTCAGGCGGGCCCTGGAGGAATTGCGCTCGCGCGCCTGAGAACTCGGCCCTCCACCATTACTGCCCCACCGGCGCTCCTTCTACCAAGCGCCGCACCGCGTCCACCACCACCAGTCGCAGCAATCCCTGCAGCCCGCCCGCGCTGTCGAGGGCCGCTCGCGCCGAGTCCTGCCAGGCCGCGGTCGCCGGCGTGCGCCGCTGCACCCGGTCGAGCGCCGCCAGGCCCACGTCCCCCACGCGACCCAGCGCCTCCGCCGCGGGGACGCCGTCGCGCGCGAGCGGTGCGCGCACCGCCGCCGCATGCACCGCCTCCGGCAACTTCCGCCACGCCATGAAGTCCGCGCGCAGGGTGTCGGCGATCGCCGGAGTGCGGCCGCTGTCGGCGAGCAACCGTTCGACCAGCGCGAGC
>DATGDE010000125.1:0-5975 GCA_035311125.1 Gemmatimonadales bacterium | reverse complement strand
GCGCCAGCCGGCCTCCCTGCCTGGCGTGCGCGAGCGCTGGAAGTTCATCAAGCCGACGCTCGACAAGGCACCGATCCTGAAGCTCGTGCCGATGCTCGCCAGTCTCGGCTGCCCGTACACCTGCAGCTTCTGCATCGACAGCGTGGTGGCGTATCAGCCGTTCGATTTCGGCGAGATCGCCGACGACCTGCGATTCCTCCTGACCCAGCACAAGCGGCCGCGCGTCGGCTGGCACGATCCGAACTTCGGCGTCCGGTTCGACGAGGTCATGGACGCCATCGAGTCCGCCGCGCCGCCCAACAGCATCGATTTCGTAGCGGAGAGCAGCCTGTCGCTGCTCTCGGAGGCCCATCTGCAGCGCCTGCAGCGCAACGGTTTCAAGGCGGTACTCCCGGGGATCGAATCGTGGTACGACCTCGGGAACAAGTCGAAGACGGGCAACCGCACCGGGCTCGACAAGGTCCGGGAGGTCTCCGAGCACGTCAACATGATCATGCGGTACCTCCCCTACGTGCAGACCAATTTCGTCCTCGGGTTGGACGGAGACGCGGGGGCCGAGCCGTTCGAGCTGACCAAGCGGTTCGTGGATCTGAGCCCGGGTGCCTTCCCCGGCTACTCGCTGCTGTCGGCCTTCGGGCGGGCGGCGCCGCTCAATCTCGAATACCAGCGGACCGGACGGGTGCTGCCGTTCCCCTTCCACTTCCTGAACAACAATCATGCGATGAACGTCCGGCCGAAGAACTACGCCTGGCCGGAGTTCTACGATCAGGTAATCGGCCTGACCGACTACACCTTCTCCTGGCGGGCGATCGCCAACCGGTTCCGCGCTACGCGGACGACGATCCCCCGCTGGATGAACGTGGTGCGCGCCATCTCGTCGGAGGGGTTCGGCCGGCTGGCCTACTACAAGGAAGTGCGGCGCCGCCTGGACACCGATCGGCCGTTCCGGCGCTACTTCGAGCAGGAAACGACCGACCTGCCCCAGTTCTTCGTGGAGCGCGTGCGCCGCGACCTGGGGCCGCTGTACCAGTGGCTCCCGGTCGGGGCCCTGAATCACGACTCGCTCGCTTATCTCGCGGCGGAAGAGGCGGCCGGCGTCCCGTCCGGGGTGGCCGCGGTCGCCGGCGCGCGACGGGCGGCGTCGGCCTGACTTAGGCCGGACAGGGTGCGGGGAAGGGGGACGGGCTAGAGCAGCGTTCCGTGGAGGATGACGCTGGCGATCGAGAAGTAGATCACCAGGCCGGTGACGTCCACCAGCGTCGCCACGAGCGGCGCCGACGCGCTCGCCGGGTCGAAGCCCGCCTTGCGCAGCATGAAGGGCAGCATCGAGCCGGCCACGCTGCCCCACAGCACCACGCCGACCAGGCTGAGCCCCACCGTGGCGGCGATCCGGAAGTAGTGCACGCCGTATACGTTGCCGACCGCCTGCCACAGCAGGATCCGGGCGAGTCCGATCGCTCCGAGAATCGCGCCCAGCCCGAGACCGGCGCCGAGCTCGCGGCGCAGCACCCGCCACCAGTCGCGTAGCCGGACCTCCCCCAGCGCGATCGCGCGAATCACCAGCGTGGACGCCTGCGATCCGGAGTTGCCGCCGCTCGAGATGATGAGCGGCACGAACAGGGCCAGCACCACCGCCGCCGCGATCTCCTCCTGGAAGTGCGCCATCGCGGTGGCCGTCAGCATCTCGCCCAGGAACAGCGCCGCCAGCCATCCGGCCCGCTTCTTCAGGAGGCTGGCGAAATCGATCGTGAGGTACGGTGCCTCGAGGGCTTCGACGCCGCCGATCTTCTGGATGTCCTCGGTCGCCTCTTCCCGGATCGCGTCGGCGATATCGTCGAAGGTGATGATGCCCACCATGCGGCCGGTTTCGTTCACGACGGGCAGCGCGAGGAGGTCGTGCTGCTGGAACAGGCGTGCGACCTGCTCCTGGTCCATGAGCTGTGGCACGGTGATGAGGTCGGTGCGCATCACGTCGGCGACGCGCGAATCCTCGGGAGCCTGGAACAGCTGCCGCAAGGAGACGACGCCCTGCAACCGCTGCTCCCCGTCCAGCACGTACGCGTAGTAGATCGTCTCGACCTGGGGCGACTGCTTGCGTAGATAGCGGAACGCTTCACCGACGGTCATGTCGGGCCGGATGCGGGCGAAGCGCGGGTTCATCAGGCCGCCGGCGTCGTCTTCGGCATGGGCGAGCAGCGCCCGGACCTCGCGGCGGGTCGTCTCGTCCAGCAGCTCGAGCAACCGGTCGCGGTCCTCGGCCGGCGTTTCCTGGATCAGGTCGACGGCGTCGTCGGGCGGGAGGAGGCGGAGCCAGAGCCGCTGCTCCCCGCGCGGCAGCGCGAGCAACAGGGTCTCCTGCTCCAGCGGCTCCAGGCTGAGGAAGAAGTCGTCCGCCTCGTGGCTGGGCAGCTGCTTGAATCGCGCCACGCGCTCCTCCATGGACAACGCGGGCCACTCTTCCCACAGCTGGACGGCGAGGCTCTCCGTATAGATCTCTTCCAGCATGGCTCCCCCGTATGCCCGAGGAGGGGTTGTCAGCGCCAGAAACGCGCGATGGTGTACAGCACCAGACCGACCAGGCCGCCCACGAGCGTGCCGTTGATGCGGATGAACTGCAGGTCCCGGCCGATCGCCAGCTCGATGCGCTGGGCGGTCGCCGTGGGATCCCACGCCGCGACGGTCTGCGCGATCAGGTCCGCCACCTCGGCCCGGTATTCCTCCACGACCGACGCCACGAGGTCCACCACCGCGTCGTTCATCTCGGCGAGCAGCGCCTCGTTGGCGAGCACGGCGGTCCCGAAGGCGGCGATCCCGCGCTCCAGCGCCCCGGGAGTCGCCCCGGCGTCGCGCGTGGCGTATCGCAGGATCGCCTTCCGCGTCGTCTCCCACAGCTGGTCCGACAGCCGGGCGAAGGCCGGGTCGCGCAGCCACTCGTCCTTCATCGCCTCCGCCCGGGCGATCACGTCCGCCGAATGCTGCAACCGGTCGATGAAGCTCCGCAGCGCGGTATCGAACGCGGCACGCAACGGATGGGCGGGGTTGGTCCCGATCTCCCGCAGCAGCCGCTCCACCGCCGCGACGATGCGGTGGTAGATCTTGTCGTCCACCACCCCCGGCACCCACCATGGGCTCTCGGCCCGCACCTGGTCGCGAATCAGCTCGCGGTTGTCCGAAATCGCCTGCGCCGCGAGTCGCACGGCTTCGCTCAGGATCTCCTGATGGCGGCTGCCGGCGACCACGAGCGACAGCGTGCGGCCCAGGGCAGGGGCGACCCGGATGGCGCGGAGCCGGTCGGTCACCCCGGCCTGCACCAGCGCGCGCAGGTCCTCGTCCGACAGACTCTCCAGCGTCTTGGCGAGCCCGCTCGCCACGGCCTGGGCGATGCGACGGCTGTTCTCGACCTCGCTGAGCCACCCCGCGACCCGCTCGGCGATGCGCACGCCGCGCAGCCGCGTGGCGAGCACGTCCCGTGCCAGGAAGTGGGTCTGGACGAAATTGCCCAGCGTGCGGCCGAGCCGGTCCTTGCGGGTCGCCACGATGGCGGTGTGGGGAATCGGCAGCCCGAGCGGATGACGGAACAGCGCCGTCACGGCGAACCAGTCGGCGAGCCCGCCGACCAGGGACGCTTCGGCCGTCGCCCGGATGTATCCGAACCACGGCAGGCTGGCTTCCACGATGCGGGCGGCGATGAACACCACGGCCGCGAGGGCGACCAGGCCGGTCGCGCGGCGTTTCATCGCGTCGAGCTGGGTCTGACGCAGGGCGTCGTCGGGGCGGGACCAGCGGGCGGCGGCCTCGGAGAGACCGGAAACGCGGTCCGGCGGCGCCGGTGCGGTTGGGGTCTGCGTCATGTGAGGGTTAAGATAGCGCCGCATCCTCCCATCGCCCCGGGGGTAGGAGCCTGCATGACCGAGCTCGTCCGCCGGATCGCCTGTCTCCTCGCCCTGCTGATCGGCAGCGGGACGGCCGTCCGCGCCCAGGGGACGGCGACCTACGTGCTCTCCCCCCACAGCCGCTTCGAGGTGGTGACGGGCAAACGGGGCTTGTTCTCGTTCGTGGGGCACAGTCACCTCATCCGGGCGCGCGCCGTGACGGGGCACGTGATCTACGATGCGGCCGATCCGGCCCGCTCCCAGGTCGAGATCCGCGTCCTCGCCGAGAGCCTGGAGGTCCTGACGCCGCCCGACACCGCGGAGATTCGCAAGGTGACGGAGGCGATGCGCCACGACGTGCTCGACGTCGCGCATCACCCGGAGATCCGGTTCGTCTCGCGGACCGCCGAGCCAATCCCCGGGGGATTCCGGGTGCGGGGCGCCCTGGAGCTCGTGGGGGTGAGACGGGACGTGTCGGTGGACGTGCGCGTCGAGCCGGGGGCCGACACCCTGCGGGCCACGGGAACGTTCGCGGTGGCTCAATCGAGCTTCGGAATCCAGCCCTACAGCGGCGGCCCCGGGGGCCTGGTGCGGGTCGCCGACCGCGTCACCTTCAACTTCGACGTGGTCGCGCTCCGCTCGGCCGCGCCGTAGGACTGTCTTCATCCCGCGTAACGCGTTTCTTCATAGCACGCCCCGTAGGTTTTTCAAGCAAGCGCCGGTGTCTCCGTCCTGCGAATCGTGGAGTGCCTATGCCGTCGCTGACGGTGCGGCAACTGTACACATCCGGGTCGCTCCGGAACGCGGCCGACGGCTTCTGCTTCGGCATCGAGAACCGGCTGAGCGACACCGTCGTCACCCGGCTGGCGAGCCTCCAGGTGGACGGGCAGGAGATCCCTCCGTCCCAGCTGCGGCTCGAGCTGGCGGACGGCGAAGTGCGCTCGGTGCTGGCCGTCACGCCCGACCACCCGCTGCGGTTCGCGCGGCGCGCCTGCGCCAGCGTTCACGCCCTCGCGGCGCCGCTGGCGGCGGGCCTCCACGAGATCGACTTCGTGCTCGAGACGATGCCGTTCGGCACGGTCGAGGTGCTCGCCGAAGATGCGGTGGCGGCGTCGGCGGCGCGCGCCGGAATTCCCTACGAGAAGGACGCCGGGCGCAACTACTCGCGGGAGATCGTCGAGGCCCGCCGGCGGTACGTCGAGGCGGTCACGGGCGTATCGCTGCGGCACGTCGGGGCGTGTTCCTTCGATCCCGCGCTGACGCGTGGCAACATCGAGAATTTCACCGGCGTCGCTCAGATCCCTCTCGGGTTCGCGGGACCGATCCGGGTGAACGGCGAGCACGCGCAGGGCGAGTTTCTCGTGCCGCTCGCCACCAGCGAAGGCACGCTCGTGGCGTCCTACAGCCGCGGCATGAAGGTGCTCAACCTCGCCGGCGGCGTGACGTGCACGGTCTCCGCCGACTGCATGCAGCGCGCGCCGGTGTTCGTGTTCGATTCGGCGCGCGAGGCCCGCGCGTTCCGCGACTGGGTGGACGCCCACCTGGACCACATCCGCGCAGCGGCGGAATCGACCTCCCACGTGGCGAAGCTGCTCTTCATCGAGACCTATCTCTCGAACAAGTTCGCCTACCTGCGGTTCAACTTCGCGACCGGGGACGCAGCGGGGCAGAACATGGTGGGGCGGGCCACGTTCGCCGCCTGCGAATGGCTGCGCGCGAACGCGCCGGGGATCCGCCGGTTCTATCTCGAGTCGAACCTCGCCACCGACAAGAAGCAGTCGCACGTGAACCTGATGCGCACGCGCGGCAAGCGCGTGACCGCGGAGGCGGTGATTCCCCGCGGGCTGCTGCGCGATCACCTCCGGGTCGACCCCGAAACGCTCCAGGGACACGCCGGCGTCGCCAACGTCGGGGCCCTGCTGTCGGGCACGACCAACAACGGCCTGCACTCCGCCAACGCCATCACGGCGATGTTCATCGCCACCGGCCAGGACGTCGCGAATGTCGCCGAGGGCTGCGCAGCGCTGCTGTATTCGGAGATCACCCCCGGGCGCGACTTCTATCTGTCGATCACCCTGCCGTCGCTCATCGTGGCGACGCACG
>DATGDE010000124.1:0-3701 GCA_035311125.1 Gemmatimonadales bacterium | reverse complement strand
GTTCCTCATTTCGCTCGGCACGGCGGCCCTCGTGATTGCGGGCCTCTGGGCCATCCGCACGACGCCAGTGGACGCGCTGCCCGATCTCTCCGACGTCCAGGTCGTTATTCAGACCGAGTTCAGCGAGCAGGCACCGCAGATCGTAGAGGATCAGGTCACCTACCCCATCGCCTCCGAGATGCTCAAGGTGCCGGGCACGCGCGTGGTGCGCGGGTTCTCGTTCTTCGGGCTCTCGCTGGTTTACGTGTTATTCGAGGACGGCACTGATCTGTACTGGGCGCGCTCCCGCGTGCTCGAGTACATGAACGGCATTCGTCAGCGGCTGCCGCAGGGCGTCGAGCCGACGCTGGGCCCCGACGCGACCGGGGTCGGCTGGGTGTTCGAGTACGTGCTGGAGAGCGACTCGCTCGACCTGGCGCAGCTGCGGACGCTGCAGGACTGGTACATCCGCTACCAGCTCACGGCCGTTCCGGGCGTATCGGAGGTGGCGAGTCTCGGGGGCTTCGTGAAGCAGTACCAGGTCGAGGTGGACCCGGAGCGGCTCCGGGCGTTCAAGATCCCCGTCATGCGCGTCGTCCAGGCGATCGGCACCCACAACGCCGACGTCGGCGCCCGCGTGATCGAGATGGGCGGTCGCGAGTACATGATCCGGGGGCTCGGGTACCTGCGCACGGTGGACGACATCGGGAACGTCGCCGTCGGCTCGACTATGAACGGCACGCCGATCCGCGTCTCCGACGTCGCTACGGTGCAGATCGGGCCGGCCCCGCGGCGGGGCGCGGCCGACCTGAACGGGCATGGCGAGGTGGTAGCCGGCATCGTGATCATGCGGTTCGGCTCGGATGCGCTGAAGACCATCGAAGCGGTGAAGACGCGGATCGCCCAGATCCAGCGCACACTGCCCGCGGGGGTCCGGCTCGTCCCGGTGTACGATCGCTCCGAGCTGATTCACCGCGCGATCGGGAACCTGCGGCGCACCCTGCTCGAGGAGTCGATCATCGTCGCCGCGATTGCCGTGCTGTTCCTGCTGCACCTGCGCTCCGCCCTCGTGGCGATCGTCACGCTGCCGCTCGGCATCGTGATCTCGTTCCTCGTCATGCGGGCCATCGGGGTGAGCGCGAACATCATGAGCCTGGGCGGCATCGCCATCGCCATGGGGGCGATGGTGGACGCGGCGATCGTGATGATCGAGAACATGCACAAGCACCTCGAGCGCGCCGAGGGACGCAGCCGGTGGGACGTGGTGCTCGAAGCCACGAAACAGGTGGGGCCACCGCTCTTCTTCTCGCTGCTCATCATCACGGTCTCGTTCCTGCCGGTGTTCTCGCTCGAGCAGCAGGAAGGGCGCCTGTTCAAGCCGCTGGCCTTCACGAAGACGTTCGCGATGGCCGGAGCCGCACTGTTGTCGATCACGCTGGTTCCGGTCCTGATGGGCTACCTCGTGCGTGGCCGGATCCGCCCGCAGGAAGCCAATCCGGTCAACCGCGTGCTCATGCGGGTGTACCGGCCGGTGATCGCCTGGGTGTTACGGCATCCCTGGCAGATCGTGACCGGCGCTGCGGTCGTGCTCGCGGCGACCGTGCTCCCCTGGAGCCGGCTCGGTAGCGAGTTCATGCCGCCGCTCGACGAAGGGTCGCTGCTGTTCATGCCGACCACCGTTCCCGGCGTGTCCATCGCGCAGGCGGTGGCGATCATGCGGCGTCAGGACAGCATCCTGGCCTCCTTCCCTGAGGTCGCGACGGTGCTCGGCAAAGCCGGCCGCGCCAACACCGCCACGGACCCGGCGCCGCTCGACATGTATGAGACCACCATCGTGCTCAAGCCCCGGGAACTGTGGCGCCCCGGCATGACCACCGACCGGCTCGTGAGCGCCATGGACGCAGCGGTCCGACTCCCAGGGGTGACCAACGCCTGGACGATGCCGATCAAGAACCGCATCGACATGCTGGCGACCGGGGTGCGCACGCCGGTGGGTGTGAAGATCTACGGCCCCAATCTGGACACGCTGCAGCGCCTCGGGGAGCGCGTCGAGCGCATTCTCCAGATGGTTCCGGGAACTCGCAACGCGTTCGCGGAGCGTAACGTCTCGGGATACTACGTGGATGTGGCGATCGACCGCGCGCTGGCGGCCCGCTACGGACTGAACGCCGGCGACCTGCATGACGCCATCATGGCGACGGCTGGCGGCATGACGGCGGCCATCACCGTCGAAGGGCGTGAACGCTACGAGGTCAATGTCCGCTACCCGCGTGAGCTCCGGGACGACCTCGACAAGCTCCGCGCCATCATCATCCCGACGATGGCCGGCGTTCAGATCCCCCTGGGACAGGTCGCCGCGGTCAGTGTGGTGCAGGGCCCGATGGCCGTGAAGACGGACGATGCGTTTCCGGTGACGACGGTAACCGTCGACATCAGCGCCCGCGACCTCGGCGGCTATGTGCGCGACGCACAGCGCGTCGTCGCCCGCGAGCTGTCGTTGCCGCCCGGGTACTCACTCACCTGGAGTGGCCAATTCGAGGCGATGCAGCGGGTCCGCGAGAAGCTGAAGCTCGTCGTGCCGCTCACGCTCGGCATCATCTTCCTGCTGCTATACCTCAACTTTCGCAGCGTGCCGCATGCGCTGATCGTGATGCTCGCGCTGCCGTTCGCGCTGGTCGGCGGGGTGTGGTCCATCTGGGCCCTGGGGTACAACACCAGCGTCGCCGTCTGGGTGGGGTTCATCGCGCTGGCCGGGGTTGCCGCGGAGACCGGGGTGGTGATGCTCATCTATCTCGACGAGGCCTTCGAGCGGGCGCGCCACGAGCCCTCCCCGCTGACTCCGGCGAGGTTGACCGAGGCGGTGCGCGGCGGGGCGGTCGAGCGGCTGCGGCCGGTGATGATGACCGTCACGGCGATCATCGCCGGGCTCGCCCCGATCCTCTGGGGGGAAGGCACGGGCGCCGACGTGATGAAACGCATCGCGGCGCCGATGGTGGGCGGCATGGTGACGGCGACCCTGCTCACGCTGGCCGTGATCCCGGCGATCTACTACCTGTGGCGCAGATGGGAGGTCGGAAAGGAAGCCAGCACATGACCGCGGGTTGTACTGCCGATCACTGCGCCTGCGTGGTGGGCGGCCGGAAATACCGTCGACCTGACAGTCCGTTAGGCCGTCGTGAAGGTGAACGTCATCCCATACATCCCGTTGGCTCCCTGCCAGCCCGGGCCCATCATGCTCGTGCCGCCCATCATACCGCCACCCATCATCTGGGGGGTCGCCCAGGCGCCTCCCATCCGGTCCACGCAGGACTGATAGTCGACGGGCTCGCCGTGGGCGTCGAGCATGCCGCCACCCAAGTGCATGGTATACGTGGTGTGCGCCTGCAACGGCATCGTCGGTGTGAACATGAGCTGCATATGGTCCGCAGACCACATCCACGATCCCGGGACCACGGGACCGGTCACGCTCCCCTGATGAACCGCGGCGTACATCTCCATCCCGGCCCGCATCGGGCCCGAGAAGGTCACGGTCATGGCCACATTCGTGGGGACCGCCACGCTGCCGCCGGCCGGCGTCACGCTCGCCACGACGGTCCGGGAGGCCGGAGCGGTCGAAGAACCGCACGCGGCGACGGCCAGCGCCACCGCGCCGAAACGAATGGGGGTCGGAATCCGCATGCCGATCCTCCGCAGGGACGGACGCTGTGAGTTCGCAATGGACA
>DATGDE010000123.1:0-3648 GCA_035311125.1 Gemmatimonadales bacterium | reverse complement strand
CGTCGGGGTGCGTGACGATGGCGCTGCACGTCCTCGACCTGCGGAGCGGGAAGGAGAAGCGCCTGCTCGACGACGTCGCGCAGGCGTGGTACCTGCCCAGCGGGCACCTGCTCTACGTGCGCCGCGAGGGGGTGGCCCTGGTGGCGCCCTTCGACCTCGGTCGCCTGGCGATCACCGGCGCCGCGACGCCGGTGCTCGAGGGGGTGCAGGTGACGCCCAACGCCGGGTTCGCGCTCCTCGCCTGGTCGCAGTCGGGGGTGCTCGTGTATGCCCATGGCGCCGGCGGCTCGACCGACAACGCGATGGTCCGGGTGAGTCGCGACGGGACGATCACCCAGATCGACACCGCGTGGCACGGAGAGTTCAACTCGATCGCCCTCGCCCCCGACGGGCGCCGGCTCGCCGTCGGCGTCGGGTCGGGTGCGGCGCTGAACATCTGGGTCAAGCAGCTGGATCGTGGACCGTCTACGCGGTTGACGTTCGGGGGACAGGACCGCCGGCCGTTCTGGTCGCCGGACGGCCGGACGGTGGCCTACGTCCGGGACAGCAACAACACGAGCGCCGTGTACGGCCGGCCGGCCGACGGCGGCGGCTCGGATCGGATGCTGGTGCGACTGGATCGGTTGATCCAGGAAGGCGAGTGGTCCCGCGACGGCCGCTGGATCCTCGTGCGCACCGACAACGGCCAGACCGGCGCGGGCGACATCGTCGCGGTGCGCACGAGCGGGGACAGCACGCCGGTGCCCGTCGCCGCGAGCCCGTTCACCGAGCTGCACCCGGCGCTGTCACCCGACGGACGCTGGCTGGCCTACACGTCGAACGAGTCGGGGATCAACGAGGTGTACGTGCGGCCGTTCCCGGACGTCCGGGGAGGCCGGTGGCAGGTCTCCAACGGCGGCGGCAGCGAGCCGCGCTGGTCCCGCGACGGCCGCGAGCTCTTCTTCCTCGACGGCGATGTCCGCATGAACGCCGTGCAGGTCCGTACGGTGCCGACGTTCTCCGTCGCCGGACGGACCTCGTTGTTCAATGCGTCGAACTTCGTCGTGGCCGGGTTCCACCAGTCCTACGACGTGACGCCCGACGGGCGCGCCTTCGTCTTCGTCACCCCGCGACGGGCCGGGGCGCAGGGGGCGTCCCAGCTCGTGTGGGTGGATCGCTGGTTCAACGACGTAGCCAGTCGACTGGCGCGCTAGCTGCGTCTTCGCTTCGCCTCCACCTCCCGGGCGAGCGCGCCGACGGCCGCGACGGCTCCCGCGGCCAGCGCGGCTTTCCCCGCCGTCTTCAGCACCCGGCTGGCCTGCTGCAACGTGCGACGCACCTTGCGGCGGCGCGCCGCGGTTTCCGCCTTCTGCTTGGCCACCTGCATCAGCGCATCGGCCTGCTGCGCGGCAGCGACAGCGACGCGCTTCGCCTTGCGCGCCGCGTCGAGGATTCGGGATGTCCATTGCGAGTGTTGCGGCATCTTGGCCCTCCGCGTGAGTGGGCGACTGCGGGTGGTACCGCGTGGACGACGGGAACGTTCCCCGCGCGGCGACATTCGTCAGCCCCCCACCGTTGCGAGGCACTCGATCTCGACGCGCGCGCCCAGCGCCAGGCCGCTCCCCGCGATGGTCGAGCGCGCCGGCGGGTCCTTGGGAAAATAGGTCGCGTAGACCGCATTCATCGCCTGGTAGTCGCGGATGTCGGTCAGGAACACCGTGCATTTCACCGCCCGCTCGAGCGAGCTCCCGGCCCCGACCAGCACGCGCTTGATGTTCTCCAGCGCCGCTCGCGTCTGCCCGGTGACCCCCGTATCGGCGAGCTCGCGCGTCCCCGGCTTGTTGCCGATCATCCCGGAGAGGTACAGCAGGTTCCCCACGCGCACCGCCGTCGAGAACGGCAGTCCCGCGACCTCGTCCGGCGTGTGAATCACCTGGCGTTCCTGCGCCACGAGGGCGCCGGGAACGGCGAGCACGGCCAGTAACGCAATCAGTCGCATTGGAGACCTCCAGTGCATCGAGTTTGTCTGACTAGGACGTTACCGGCGCGGCGCGACGCCGGGCAGCCGCCGCGACCCACACGGCGGCCAGCGTCACGCCTGCCGCACTGACGATGAAGGCGAGCGGTGCCCCCCGAGTCTGGTACAGGGTGCCCAGCAGCAGTCCCCCGGCCAGGGCCGCCATTCCGGTCGCCGCGTGGTATGACCCGAAGCCGCTGCCCTGCTTCATCCCGGCCAGCCCCGACACGATGGCACGCTCGGGACTCTCGGTGAGCCCGGCCACCGTTCCCAGCACAAGAAACAGCCCCCAGGCCGCCGGCGCACTTCCCTCCAGCGCGAACCCCACCGCGATGGCGGCGTAGCACACCCAGCCGAGCCACATCGTCCGCAGCGGACCGAAGCGGTCCGACAGGGACCCGCCCACAAAGCTAGTGAACGACCGTACCACGTGGAGCGCCGCCCACAGCAGCAGCACCGAGGACACCGAGACCCCCAGCTGCTGGGTCCGCAGCAACAGCAGCGTCTCGGGCATGCGGAGGAGATAGAAGGCGGAGATGGCGAGTAAGGCCGGGCGGGGTCGGACAAAACCGGATGAAGCCGGATCTGGTCCGCCCCTGTCCGGCCCTGTCCGCCCTCGTCCGCCCTCGTCCGCCTTCTCCCGCCGCTTCCCGTCCCCGACCGCCCAAATCGCGAGCACCAGCACCACGATGCCCGGGATCCAGCTCGCCTCGATCACGCCGCGTACGTCGAGCGTCCGGCGCGACAGCAGCCCCCAGGCGACGAGCGGGCCCAGCACTGCGCCGGCGTGGTCCAGGCCGCGCTGGAATCCGAACGCGCGCCCGAGCTGTGCCGGCGGGGTGACGTCGGCGATCAGCGCGTCGCGCGGCGGCGTGCGGATGCCCTTCCCCACCCGGTCGGTCACCCGCAGGCCGATCACCTGCCAGGCGGCGCCCGTGAACGCGATCACCGGCCGCACCAGCACCGCGACGAGGTAGCCGAGGATGACGAGGCCCCCGCGCCGCCGCGGCGCGTCGGCGAGGCGCCCCGCACCGAACTTCACGAACGACGCCGCGAACTCCGCGGCGCCGTCCAGCGCGCCGAGCGACAGCGCACCCCCGCCGAGCACGGTGGTCACAAACGCCGGCAGCAGCGGGTAGATCATTTCACTGGCGAAGTCGTTGAACAACGAGACGAGGCCGAACAGCACGACCGGCCGCGGGAGCTTACTCACGCAGCCCCATGCCCCAGCGCATCAGGGCGACCGGCAGTCCGCCGTAAGAGAGGACCACGTCGTGGAAGCCGCGCAGCGTGAAGGCGCCGCCCTGCGCCGACCGGTAATCGTCCCGCAGGCGCAGCAGCTCCCGCCGCCCTACTCCGTAGCACAGCTGGTAGGCCGGGGTGGAGCAGTACCGGTCCACCTCGGCCTCGGCGAGCGACTGTTCCATGTGCACCCCATCCGCCATCATGCGCACGGCTTCGTCGTAGGTCATCCCGCGCGTGTGCAGCCCGACGTCGACCACGATCCGCATGGCCCGCCACAGGAGGTGCACGCGCTGAAAGAACTTCTCTTCTTCCGAGGAATATGTCGATGAGGGCCGTGCCGATCACCGTGAGGCTCCCGCCCTCCTCGATGCACCGGGCCGCCCCGAAGAACCGCTTGGGGTTCTGCA
>DATGDE010000122.1:0-4808 GCA_035311125.1 Gemmatimonadales bacterium | reverse complement strand
CGCACGCCGCGCGCGCGCGCGCTCGGCTTCCTGCTCGGCGATCATCCGGTCGAGCAGCCGGGAGCGCAGGATCTCCAGGGCCTTGATCTTGTTCTGCAGCTGGGATTTCTGATCCTGGCACTGTACGACGAGACCGCTCGGCAGATGGGTCACGCGTACCGCACTGTCGGTCGTGTTCACGCTCTGCCCGCCCGGTCCGGAGGAACGGAAGACGTCAACGCGCAGATCCTTGTCGTCGATCTTCACGTCCACTTCCTCTGCTTCAGGCAGCACGGCGACCGTGGCGGCGGACGTATGGATGCGCCCCTGGGCTTCGGTGGCGGGCACGCGCTGCACCCGGTGGACGCCCGACTCATAGCGCAGCGTGCCATAGACCCGCGGGCCGCGCGCCGCGAACACGGCCTCCTTCAGCCCCCCCAGCACGCCCTCGCTCAGGCTGAGCACCTCGACGGCCCAGCCGCGCCGCTCGCAGAAGCGCGTATACATGCGGAACAAGTCGGCAGCGAACAGGGCCGCCTCGTCCCCCCCGGTACCGGCGCGAATCTCAACGATGGCGTCGCGGTCGTTCAGCGGATCGGGCGGGACCAGCAGATCGGCAAGCTGCGCTTCCAGGCGGTCGATCTCGGGACGGAGCCGCTCGATGTCGTGCCGGGCCAGCTGCGACAGGTCCGGGTCCTGGTCGGTGAGGACCTCCCGGGCCTGGGCCAGCTCCGCCGCGAGACGCGTCAGCCGGTCGTGAATCTGGCGAATGGACTGGAGGCGGGCGTGCTCGCGACCGAGCTGCTTCAGCTTGGCCGGATTCCGCGCGGTCTCGGGGTCGGCCAGCAGGTGCGCGACCTCCTCCGCCCGCGCGAGCGCCTGGCGGAGTCGGGCCTCCATCGTCGTCAGCTCGCGGCCTTCTCCGTGCGGTATTTCTGGCGGAAGCGCTCCACCCGTCCCGCCGTGTCCACAAGCTTTTGCTTGCCCGTGAAGTACGGGTGGCACTTCGCACAGATTTCCACGTGAATGTCCGCGGTCGTCGACTGCGTCTCGAAGGTATTCCCGCAGGCGCACTGCACGGTGGCGCGGCGATAGCGGGGATGGATTCCTGGTTTCACGACGTCATTCCTCTGTGTCACAGCGTGAGCGCGAGCAACGCACCCAACGGGTGCGAAACGCGGAAATATAGTCGCCACAGCGAGTTGAGGGCAAGGCAACGGGCCGGAGAAGGGCAGCCTGCGGCGATTCCTGCATCGCTTCCCCTCACGCACCGCCGCCCTCGCCCTTCGGGGCTCGACTCGCCGCCCTCCGCGATGACGTTGCGGTGGGCGTTCCCGTCCGAAGTGGTTCCTCCGGAGCTCCCGTCGAGGACGCTGGTACCAGCAGCGCGTCGGCTGACCGCCCCTGGGGCGGAACTGCAACGCGCTCAGCGAGTTGAACGCCGGCCGCCGACTTTGGGGCGAATTGACACCGAAGCGCCCGCGCCATAAGCTTGCCCCATCCCAACGCCCCCTGCGGGGAGTTCGCGCGTGTCCGTCGAGGCGACTCTACAGAAGGTGCCGCTATTCAGCCAACTGGGCCCCGCCGATCTGCAGCGGGTGCTCGAGGTGGCGCGCGAGCGTACCTACCCCAAGAACTCCGTCATCCTGTTCGAAGACGACCCCGGCGATGCGCTCTACGTCGTCAAGCAGGGGCAGGTCAAGGTGGTATTGATCGGCGAGGACGGCCGCGAGGTGATCCTCTCCGTGTTGGGCGAAGGCGATTTCTTCGGCGAAATGGCCTTGATCGACGACGAGCCACGCTCAGCCCACGTCATCGCGATGGGCGACTCGACGCTGCTCGTATTGCGGCGGGAGGATTTCCAGGGGCTCCTGATGCAGACCCCGGGGATCGCGCTCGCGATGCTGCGCGAGCTGACCCGCCGGCTGCGCCGGGTCGACGAGAAAGTCGGCAGCCTGGTGCTGCTGGACGTGAACGGCCGCGTGGCCCGTCTGCTGCTCGACCTGTCGGATGAAGCGGGCGGTGAACGCATCACGCGGCGCCTCACCCACCATACCATCGCGCAGATGATCGGCTCTTCTCGCGAGACCGTGAGCCGGACCATGCGCGAGCTCGTGGACAAGGGCTACATCGAAGTCTCCCGGCGCGACATTGTGATCCGTGACCGATCAGCGCTGGAAGCGGCAGCCGGCCGGTCATAGCCGGGTGAGCAGGGTCACCGCCCACCCGTGAGGGGTCGACTTGTCCTACGTCCCCGATTTTCCGTAACTTAGCATCGCTTTGGGTGTGCCCGATCGCATGGCCTACACGGTGACCTTCTGGGGGGCTCGGGGCTCGATCCCGACTCCCGGGCCTCGCACCGCGCGCTACGGAGGGAACACCTCCTGCGTCGCGGTCGAGGGCCCCGGGGGACAGCTGGTCATTCTGGACGCCGGCACGGGCATCCGCGGACTCGGGGCGACGCTGGTCGAGCGGCAGAACGGCGCCGTGCAGGCTGAGATCCTGCTGTCGCACACCCACTGGGATCACATCCAGGGGCTGCCGCACTTCAAGCCGTTCTTCGCTCCCGGGAACGCGGTCCGCATCTGGGGCTCGAAGCAGGGGGCGAAATCGCTGGACGAGATCCTGCACCTGCAGATGGAACCCGCTGTGTTTCCCATCCCGCTCACCGCCGTTTCGGCCGCCCTGGCCGTCGAGGAAGTGCGACCGGGCAAGGAATTCACGGTCGGCGGAGGAACGTTCCGGGTCCAGGCGATGCAGATCCGGCATCCCGGGACCACGCTCGCCTACCGGCTGGCGCCCGCGTCGGGCGGACGCACTATGGCCTACGTAACGGACAATGAGCTCGGAACGGGTGGCAGCTACGACACCGCGCCCGGGTGGCGTCGCGAGCTGGTCCGGTTCTTGAATGGGGTTGATCTCCTGATTCATGACGCCATGTACACCCCGGCGGAGCTGGACTCGCATCGCGGCTGGGGGCATTCGTCGTACGAGGAGGCGGTGGAGCTGGCGGTCGAGGCCGGGGCACAGCGCCTGGTCCTGTGCCACCACGAGCCCGAGCACGACGATGGCGCGATGGATGCGCTGCTGACGGCAGCGCGCGGCGCGGCGCAGCGGCGTGGGGGGAAGACGTCGGTGGAAGTCGTCGCGGCACAGGAAGGCATGCAACTGTCTCTCTAGATCGAGGTGCAAGGCGTATGCGGATGCGGTCACTCGTCGGGCTGATCGGGCTGGGCTTCACCGGCGCAGCGGCGCTGGCGGCGCAGGGCGGCGGCCAGGACACTCGGCCGGGAATCGCGGTCTTCGCGTTCGCGAACGGCGGATCGTACGGAGCGCAGAAGGAGGACTACGACGCCCTGGAGCGCGGGATGGCGGGAATGCTGATCTCCGAGCTGGGCGCGAACCCCGCGTTGCGGGTGGTCGAGCGCGAGAACATCCAGCGGCTGGTGGACGAGCAGAACCTCGGCGCCTCCGGCCGGGTGGACGATCAGACCGCCGCGAAGATCGGCAAGATTGTCGGGGCGCGCTATGCGGTCATGGGAAGTTTCATCGACTTGTACGGCGATTTCCGCGTGGACGTGCGCGTCGTCAACGTCGAGACCTCCGAGATCATCAAGACCGAGAAGGTCTCGATGCAGCGCGAGCATCTGTTCGACCTGGTGCGCACTCTCGCGGGGGCGCTGAACAAGGACCTGAATCTGCCGCCGCTGTCGCGGCAGGCCTCGGAGCAGCGCATGAGCCGCCAGATCCCGACCGAGGCGCTGACGTACTACAGCCGTGCCCTGCTCTACCACGACCGGGGCAACCACACCCAGGCGCGTGTGATGTTCCAGAAGGCCATCGACGTCTTCCCGGAATACGCCGAAGCCAAAGACGGACTCCAGCGGGAGCCGACCTCCTGACGGCCCGGTGAGCAGCGGCCCGCTCATCCGCATCGGTAGCTGGGCGGCGCGCTGGCTCTCCCAATTGGGAGCGCTGGCGCGCTTCGCCTTTGGCGGTGCCCGCGCCGCCGCGCGCTTGCCCGCCGCGGGGCGCGCCGTGGTCATGCGCGTCACGCTCAACCAGATCCGGTTCACCGCGGTCCACGCCATGGGCCTCGTGATCCTGCTGTCGGGGATCCTGTCCTTCCTCGTGATCTCCCAAGCGGTGCGTGAGCTGGGCCAGATCGGCGCCACCGGATTGATCGGCACCCTGATGGTGGTGGCCATCGTGCGCGAACTGGGGCCGCTGATCACCGCTCTCGCGATCGTGGGCCGCTCCGGCACCGCGATCGCGGCCGAGCTGGCGACCAATACGGTGATGGGGGAAGCGCGCGCCCTCGAAGGAATGGGGATCGACCCGCGGCAATACCTCGTACTCCCCCGGTTCGCCGGCGCGGTGGCGAGCGTGTTCGCGCTGCTGGTGTTGTTCGACATCGTGGCGATCACCGCCGGGTTCGCGGCCGCCCGGTTCAACGGGATGACCGGCACGCGCTACGCCGAAATCGTGCTCCAGTCACTCTCCGCGCGCGATGTCTGGTTGACGGTGGGCAAGGCCATCGCGTTCGGGCTGATCGTCGGCATCGTGCCGAGCTACTTCGGCTTGTCGGTGCGACGCGCCGCGACCGATGTCCCCATCGCCGTAAGCCGGGCGACCGTCATGTCGATCGTCGGCGTGTTCCTGTGCTCCGCCCTGTTCGTGCTGCTCGGCTGATCACATGACCGCTGCTCCGCTGGTCTTCGAGAACGTGCCGCTCACAGAACGGAGCCGCGCCCCTTTCTCGCTCGCCCTCGCCTCCCACCAGACGGTCGCCGTCCTGGGCGACGAAGAGAGCGGCGTGGACCAGCTCG
>DATGDE010000121.1:0-10505 GCA_035311125.1 Gemmatimonadales bacterium | reverse complement strand
CCTCGTCTTCCTCAGGGGTCGCCCCGCGCCGGCACGTTCCCGCGATGGGACGCACGGTCACTTCCCGTCCGCTGACGCGGACCAGCACCTCGGGGGAGCTGCCCACGAGGGCGACGTCGTCGAGCGCCAGGTAGAAGAGATACGGGGCGGGATTCAGGGCCCGCAGGTACCGGTAGACCCGGAACGCGTCCACCGCGCCGGCGATCTCCTGGCGTCGTGACAGCACCGTCTGGAACGTGTCGCCGGCCCGGATGTGCTCCAGCACGCGCGCCACGTCGCGCTCGAAGTCCGCCCGGGCGTAGCGGCTGCTCGGCGGCGCGGGCAGGACCGGTGGACGCTCGGGCCACGGGAGTGGCGCGAGCGGATGGGCGGGGGTTTGAGTCAATCGGTCGACCAGCATGTCGAGACGCGTCTCCGCCGCCTCGTACAGCCGGACACGCTCGCGCGCCGGCGCCTCGGCGGGAATCTCCACGTTCGCCAGGACGATGGCGCGACCGAAGAGGTTGTCGAGCACCACGAGACTGTCCGCGATCATCACGAGGGCATCCGGGAGATCGAGGGAGTCGGGTGGCGGTGCTGGGAGCCGCTCGATCGAGCGCACCAGATCGTAGCCCAGGTAGCCCACCGCGCCGCCGCTGAACGGCGGCAGTCCCGGAACCGGTACCGGGGCGAGCGCCCGCAACCGGGCCCCGATGTGGTCGACGGGGTTGTCCGTCTCGCCGGCCGGTCGCCAGCCGTCCGCGGCCGTCCACCGCTCGACCGAGCGTCCGCGATAGCGCCAGGCCTCGCGCGGCTCGGTCCCGAGGAACGTATAGCGCGCCCACCGCTCGCCGCCGGTCAGGGACTCGAGCAGGAAGCCGAAGGGGGGCCGGGCGATCTTGGCGTAGGCCGCCACGGCGGTGTCGGCGTCGAGCACGATTTCGCGGGCCAGCGGGACCACGCCGCCCCGCTGCGCGCGGGACAGGAAGTCGGTGCGGGGGTCGCTCACTTCGGGGCGGCGAGGAGGTAGGTCCCGGGTCCTTCGAGGGCGCTGCTAACCGTCGACGGCCCGGTGAGGGCGCTGTTGCGGCCCAGGAACCAGTGGTCGGGCGTGCGCTCGTGCCACAACCCCAGCGCCTGGATGAACGCCAAGGGTGTGGGGTACTTCGGACTCTGGGTGTATACGGACGGGTCCCCGTAGGCCCCGAACGAGACGTCGGCGATGGGTTCGTTCGTTTCGTTGAAGACCAATGCGGCCGGATTGATCGTGAACTCGTAGCTCCCCGGCGACACCGTCAGGATCAGGGTGATCGTCGACGTGTCGGCCAGCAGGGTATCGTTGCGGGAGACGACGCTGTGAGGGAAGAACGTGAACTGCGCGAACACCGTGTGCACGCTGTCGGAGTGCGTAATCGCACAATGACTGAGCAGGTTGTTCTTGAAGGTGCACAGCGTGCCACTGGGCTCGGCCGCCGTGTCGCGACCGATGGCGAGGAGCGCCGCCCGGCTCGCGCCCTGGTTGGGACCGGTCCCGTTGCCGCCGCACGCGGCCGCGAGGGCCGCCGCGCTTGCCGCGCGTATGAGCCGGCGGGTAAGTTGGCGCCCGTGCGATTCCTCTGCGCGGCGGCCGTCGCCCTGATGCTCCCTGCCGGGGTGCGGGCGCAGCGCTGGAACACGCCCGAGGCCCTCGGCCTCGCGGATCGCGCCATCGCGCGCCGGGCGGGCTCCGCCGCCGACACGTCGCTGCACGATTACCGGGCTCGAGCGCATGGATTCCTGTTCTTCCTCGGCGCGTTCGGGGAGGGTCTCGACGAGCCGCCGCGGCTCATCAAGGCGGACCAGCTCGAGCTGGAAGTGTACTGGAAGGCCCCGGGCGCGAGCAAGCAGCGCATCATCGGCTGGCGCGATCGCGCCGAGCTCCCGACCGATATCGTCTACCATCAGGACCATCTTGGCATCGTGCAGAACGGCTTCGGCCGCAGTATCCGGTTGGGTGAGGGCGACGAAGTGCGCGACGTGCCGCACCCGCTCGCGCCCGGTGGACCGGTGCTGTACGACTACGCCGTGGGCGACACGCTCATCGTCGCCCTGCCGGAGCGCGAGATCCGCGTCGTTGCGCTGCGCTTCCGGCCACGGGACTTCCAGGCGGCGCGCATCGTCGGCACCGCGTACCTCGACGCCGGCAGCGCCGACCTCGTCCGCCTGGCGTTCAATTTCACCGCGATCGCGTACGTGGATCCGACGCTCGAAGACGTGAGCGTCGTGCTCGACAACGCATTGTATGAGGGTCGCTGGTGGCTGCCGCGGCACCAGGAGGTCGAGATTCGGCGGCGCGCCACGCTGCTCGATCTGCCGGCGCGCGGCATCATCCGCGGGCGCTGGGACGTGGACCGTTACGATTTCAACACCGGCCTGGCGGCGTCCTGGTTCGCCGGCCCCGAAATCACCGCGCTTCCCAAGGCGATCCGGGACACCTTTCCCTGGTCCACGTCGCTCGCCGATGCCGTGCAGGACGTCGCGGAGCCGGTGCGGCGCAACGATCTGGCGGCGGTGCGGGCGCAGGCCGCGGCCATCGCGGGGCGGCACGCGCTGTCGGGCTGGCGGCATCGCGGACTCGCCGTGCGCGGTCTGAGCGATCTGTTGCGCGCCAACCGCGTGCAAGGGGTGGTGCCGGGCGCCGGAATGGTCTGGCGAGCCGGCGTGCTCGAGGCGCGGGCACGCGCGAGCTACGGCTTCGGCGATGAGCGTGCGGACGGCGCGCTCGCCGGCCGGGTCGCCTTGGGACGACTCGCGCTGACGGCGGAGGCGTACCGCGAAGTCCGGGACGTATCGGACGTGCCCGTGGTCGCACCGATCGTGAATTCCCTCGCGGCCCAGGAATTCGGAGACGACTACGGCGACTACGTCCGCGTGACGGGCGCACGGCTCGGGCTCGAGGGCTCCGTCGGGGGCGGGAATCGCACCCGCTGGAGCATCACGACGGCCCGCGAGGGGGTGGCGAGCCTCGCGGTGCACGCGGCTCCCGCCACTGGCACCTACCGGCCGAACCCCGCGCTGGGCGGTCCGGCGCTCGACCTGGTCACGCTCGGCGTCTCGCGTTCGGGAGAAGGGTTCGCGGTGCGGCGCGACCGTGCGTACGAGCTCACCGTCGAGGCGGGCCGCATGGACGGCGGCGCGACATACCTGCGGCTCGCGGCCTCCGGCCAGCTGTTGCTGCCGCTCGGGGCGACGCGCATCCTGGCGCGCGCGCAGGGCGGCATCGGGAGCGCCTCGCTTCCCGCACACCGCACGTTCGTACTCGGCGGGCGCGGTACGCTGCTGGGCGACGACTTTCGCGCGTACGGCGGGCGCGCGACCGCGCTGCTCCATCTCGAATGGCGCGTGCCGGCGCCGTTTCCCAGTCTGTCGTTGGGGTCGGTGGCGCGCACGCCAGCCAGCATCACGCTCGCCCCGTACGTCGCGGCCGGGTGGGCCGACCGCTCGCTCGTGACGACGCCGTGGCGCTCGACCGACCTGGTGCGCGTGACCGCCGGACTCGGCCTCGAATGGCTCGGCGTATTCCGTCTCGAGGCCGGGTACGGATTGCAGAGCCGCGAGGCCCATCTCGCGTTCGACGTTACCCGGGACTTCTGGCGCATCCTCTAGCCTTCAAGGGCGCCCTCTGGCTAGGTTACCAGCAAGACCTCCCCATGCCAGAGATCTTCTTTCCCGACGAGTGGTTGGCCCAATCGCTCGAGGTGCTCACGCCCGACCGGTTGGCCGAGCTGCGGGCCAAAGCCGAGCCCGGGAAATCCCTGTGGGAGACGGTCGTGGCGGAGAAGCTGGCGACCGACGAGGAGATCCTCGAGCAGCTCGCCGCACGCTCCCGGCTGCCCATCGCCGATCTGACGCAGCTCGACCCCGGCGCCCGGACGGTGCTCCCCGAAGCACTGGCGCGCCGTTACCGCGTCCTGCCGATCCGGGAGACCGACGCCTACCTCGAGGTCGCGACGGCCAACCCGTTCGACCTCGACATGGAGAAGACCCTCGCCTTCGCGACGGCGCGCCAGATCCGGATGTCGCTGCTTTCTCCCGGGAAGATCGCGGAGCAGATCGAGCAGCAGTATCGCCCCGAGAAGGCGCTGGACCGGCTGCTGGAGAACATGGGACAGTCGGCCGAGCTGGTGCAGCTCGAGGAGGAGGCGCCGGACGAGTACAACATCACCGAGGCCGCTGCGAGCGAGCGCCCGGTGGTCAAGCTCGTCGACCTGATTCTGTCTGAAGGCATCCTGTCCCGCGCCAGCGACATCCACATCGAGCCCGAAGAGGGCGGGGTGGCCGTGCGCTACCGCATCGACGGGGTGCTGCGGCAAGTCATGAAGATCCCGCGGGCGGCGGGGCTGCCGCTGATCTCGCGGATCAAGATCATGTCGTCGCTCGATATCGCCGACCGGCTGCGCCCCCAGGACGGCCGGGCGCGGGTCGCGGTGAACGGGCAGCCGATCGATCTCCGCGTCTCGACCCTCCCCGCCGCCCATGGCGAGAAGGTCGTCATCCGGATTCTCGATTCGCGTGCGACCGTCAAGTCGCTCGACAGTCTGGGGCTCGACGCCCCGGAGATCGAGGCGATCAACAAGCTGCTGCAATACCACGAGGGCATCATCCTCGTGACCGGCCCCACGGGATCGGGCAAGACGACGACGCTCTACTCGATGATCAACCAGATCAAGAGCGAGGGCGTGAACATCGTCACCGTCGAGGACCCGGTCGAGTACCGGATGCCCGGGATCGTCCAGGTGCAGGTGCAGGAGAAGCAGGGTCTGACCTTCGCCTCGGCGCTGCGGTCGATCCTGCGGCAGGACCCGAACGTCGTGCTGGTGGGAGAGATCCGCGACCTCGAGACCGCGCAGATCGCGACGCAGGCGTCACTCACCGGGCACCTCGTCCTGTCCACCCTGCACACCAACGACGCCGCCAACGCCGTCACCCGCCTGGTGGACATCGGCGTGGAGCCGTACAAGATCGCCGCCGCGCTGCGCGGTGTTCTGGCCCAGCGCCTGATGCGGAAGCTGTGCGGCACCTGCAAGGAGGTGTCGAGCGATCCGCCGCCTCCACAGCTGAAAAAGTGGATTCCGCACGGCATCCCCCTGTATCGGGCCTCGGGGTGCCCCGACTGCGCGATGACCGGGTACCTGGGCCGCTTCGCCGTCCTCGAAGTGCTCACGGTCACACCCGAGGTCGAGCGCCGCATCGCCGCGGGCGAGACGGCGGACCGCATCGCCGCCGCGGCGCGGGCGGCTGGGATGCCGACGCTGTTCAACAGCGGCCTGAACCACGTACTGCGCGGCGAGTCGACCGTCGAAGACCTGCTGCGGGTCGTGGATGTCCCGCCCGACGAGGAGCGCGCCCAGCCGCCCTCCCGGGAGCCGGCGCGCCGCAGCGGCGGCGCGCCCGCGCCGGCTGCGGCGGCAGCCCGTCCCAGCCCCGCGGCCGGGAGCGCGACCGTCGCCGAACCGTTCGGCGGCGGATTCGAGCTGCTCGAGGAGACCGTCGGTGGGCGCCGGTCGGGGCAGCACGGGGGGATCTCCCGCAAGGTGCTGCTGGTCGACGACGAGGACAGCCTGCGCAAGGTGCTCAAGGACCTGCTCGAGCGCGACGGCTACGAGGTCTCGGAAGCGCGGGACGGAGTCCAGGCGCTGGATCAGGTGGACCGCGTGGGTCCCGACATCATCGTGCTGGATCTCAATCTGCCGGCGCTCGACGGCTACGGCGTGCTGTCGCAGCTGCGTTCGCGGCCGGCGACCGCCGGGATTCCGGTCATCGTGCTCACGGCGAAGGGCGACGAGGACAACGAAGTGCGAGTGTTCGAGCTCGGGGCCGACGATTTCCTGCAGAAGCCGTTCCGGGCCCGGGCGCTCTCGGCCCGTCTCGAAGCCGTCCTCGGCCGCCGCCGGTCGGCGTGACCGCGATTCGCGTCTGCTTCGTCGATACCCTCGTGCTGCGCAGCGGCGGAAGCGGCGCCGGGTGGGAGGTGCTGGTGCTGCGCCGCTCGGCGCACGGGCGCAATCCCGGCTCGTGGGAAACCGTGCACGGTACGATCGAGCCGGGTGAGACGCCCGTGCAGGCCAGCCTGCGGGAGCTGCGCGAGGAGACCGGTCTCGCTCCGGAGCGCTTCTACAACCTGAGCCGCATCGAAGGATTCTATCAGCACCGCACCGACGAGCTCGCGATCATTCCCGCGTTCGCCGCGGTCGTCGCCGCCGACGCCGCGCCGCGACTCTCCGAGGAGCACGACGCGTTCGTGTGGCTCGCGCCCGACGAGGCCGCCCGTCGTTTTGCCTGGCCGCGGGAGCGGAGAGCACTGGACGACGTTTTGTCAATAGTGGGGGCGGGGGGTGGGGGGTTGCTGGACGACGTGCTGCGCGTATCCTAGCTCCGTCCTCCACGCGGTGTGATCAAGTGCCGTCCACGGTGAGACTTCTTTCCGGTGCGCCGACCCGGCGCGCGCGTCTCGGCGTGTGAATCCGTTCTACCACCGCATCTACCGCATCGTTCGCCACATTCCCAAGGGCCGCGTCGCGACCTATGGCGTCGTCGCCCGCCTCGCGGGCCGGCCGGGCGCCGCGCGCACCGTGGGATGGGCGTTGTCGGCGCTGCCGGAGGACAGCGACGTCCCGTGGTGGCGTGTGATCAACGCGGCGGGCCGCATTTCCCTGTCGGGCGAGCACAGCGCGGTGCTGCAGCGGGCCCTGCTGTTGCGGGAAGGTCTCAAGTTCGCACCGGGCGGCGCGGTCAATCTGGGCAGCTTCGGATGGCCGGCGGAGGCCTACGAGACGGCTCCCGCCGCCCAGAGCCGCGCCGCTTCCTCGCGCAGATCCCGCAGATTGAAAGGCTTCCGCACGTAACGCAGGCCGAGGCGCTCCAGCGCCTCCTCCGTCGCGGGCCGCACGTCGCCGGTCGCCACCAGCGTCCGGGACCGGAGATCCGGATGCCGCGACAGCATCTCCTCGACGAACAGTTTGCCCTTCGCGCTCACCTGTGCGTCCGCGAGAATCAGATCGTAGCTGTGCGTGCCCGTGAGCTCGAGCGCGTGCTCCGCGCTGCGCGCCACATCCACCACGTGCCCCTCACGCCCGAACAGGGCCTGCACGAGACGCCGCACGGCCGGATCGTCGTCCACCAGCAGAATCGCGCGCTTGGCGAACGCCGGCGGCAGGGACGTCGCCGGCTCGGGGCTGGGCACGGGCTGGGCGGGGCGCGCCGCGGGCGCCGCCGGGAGATCGATGCGGAACGACGCCCCGCCCTGGGGCGCCCGCTCGTAGCTCAGGTGCCCGCCGTGCGATTCCACGATCGAATAGGAGATCGACAGCCCGAGGCCGGTGCCGTGTCCCGGCTCCTTGGTCGTGAAGAACGGCGTGAACAGGTGCCGCTCCAGGCTCGGCGGAACCCCCGGCCCCGTATCGGTGACCCGCAGGTGCACCAGCCCGTCGGCCCAGGTTTCCAGCCGGATGCAACGCGGGCGGTCGTCGGCGAGGTCCCCCACCGCCTGGGCAGCGTTGGTGAGCAGGTTCAGCACGACCTGCTGCAGCGCGTGCCGGTCGCCGATCACCTCGGGCAGGTCCTCGGGCAACTCGAGCTGCGTCTCGACGTCGCGCAGCCGCAGGTCGTAGCTCATGAGCAGCAGAGTGCGCTGCAGCAGGTCGTTCAGGTCCAGCCGCGAGCGCTCGGCCGGCCCCTTGCGGGCGAACGTGAGCAGGTTGCGGACGATGCGGCCCGCCCGCTCCGCCTGCTCGTGGATCACCCGCAGGTGCCCGCGGTCTCCCCCTCCCAGCTCCTTCTGCTCCAGCAGGAACTCCGACAGGCCGGCGATGGAGGTGAGGGGGTTGTTGAGCTCGTGCGCGACGCCGGAGACGAGCTGCCCGACGGTGGCCAGCTTCTCGCTCTGGATCAGCTGGGCCTCCATCGCCTGCTGTTCGGTGACGTCCTGTACCAGGACAACCGACGTCTGATTCGGCGTGGCGCCGGGCATGAGGGCCGCGTTGATGCGGAAGGTCCGGGCGTTGACGTCGGAGCGCTCGATCAGCGGCGCCGGACGCTCGCCGCGGCGCACGTCCTCGAGCATTTGCGCCAGCGCATGCGAGCGGCCCAGCAGGGCATGGCACAGGTGCGTCCCGATCACTTCCGGCAATGGGTGGCCCACCATGACGGCCAGCGAGCGGTTGGCCCGGCGCACCCGCCCGGCGTCGTCCACCACGGCGAGTCCTTCGGAGAGGGCGTCGAACGTGGTCTCCCACTGCTCCTTGCCGCGCCGGACGAGATCGAAGAACCGTCCATTGGCGAGCGCCACGGCGGCGTGCGTCGCTACCGTGGACAGGAGGCGCACGTCGTCCGGAGCGAGCGCGCCGCCCCGGGGCTCGGCGACCACGAGAGATCCCACCACGACGCCGTGGGCGCGCAGCGGAACGGCCGCGGCGGACTCGACCGTGGCGCCGCTGGCGAGCGGCGCTCCGGTTTCGCTGTTGCGGATCAGCTCCAGCCGCTCTCCCCGGGCCGAGCGGGCCACGAGACCCGGATCATTCGCCGGGACCGTTGTCCCCCGCAGATCGGCCAGCGATCCTTCGGCCGCCGCGATGGTGAGCGGATCGTCGGGGTTCTCTCCCGCCAGCGCCACCAGCGCGCCGCGCGCGTCGATGAACCGCATGGCGTAGCGCACCACCTGCTCCACGATGCGCTCCAGCTTGATGGACTCCGAGAGGACGTACGACAGCTCCTGCAGCCAGAAGAGCTCCGACAGGCGCCGGTTCAGCTCGTCGGCGGTGCGCTGCCGGTCGCGCTCCAGCGCCCGCTGGCGCTGCCGCGCCCGGCGGTAGGCCCAGATGCCCCCGGCGGCGGCTGCGCCGGCGAGAGCCAGACCGAGAGGGAGCGGGATGGATGCCACGGCACATAAGGTAAGTGTTCGGCCTTCGACCGGGAGAACCCGGGTTGCCGGAGCGGGCGTTTGGCCCGAGGATTCGGGTCTGGATCATGAACTCCTCATGTGGCGCCGGAGCGCCTGGAGCCTGATTGTGCGCGGGATCACATGCTGGCTGATCCTTCTGAGCTGCGGCGCCCCGGCCGCGTGCCGGGCTCGTGCTGGTCCCCCCGCCGTCTCGCGTGCCGAGCCGGCGTTGGGTGGCGTGTTCAGCGTCGCGGCGTGGGGTGGGGACTCGGACTCCGTCGCGCACGCGGTGGGCCGGGCGCTCGCCGCCATGCGACACGCCGACTCGGCATCTCAGGCTCGCGGCGGTACGCCGGCCGGTCTGATGCGCGACGTGGTGCGGCGAACCGGCCTCCGCCTACCGGACGACCGGGCCGCTCGCGGCCAGGCGCTCGACCGGGCGCTGCTGGCACTGCGCCCCGGCGTCGACAGCGCGATCCTGGGGCTGGGCGGGCAGTACCTGATCATGGCGAGCGGCGAGCGCGCTGTAGGCATCGCGGACCCCGACAATTCACTCCGCAGCCTCGCGACCGTCACCTTGCCGGCCGGCATCTGGGGCATCAGCACCGTGTCGCCCGTGGAGCAGATCGACCCCGTGGTGGACCCACGCACCGGAAAGGCGGCCCAGGGGGTGCGGGCGGTGAGCGTCCTCGCTCCGGTGGCGGCTGCGGCCGGTGCATGGTCGATGGCCTTCTATGTCCTGGGGTGCGACAGCGCGTTGGTCCTGGCGCTTCAGGCGGGCGTGGGAACGGTGTGCGCGGACAGCCGCGTGCGCTGGAGTCGGGACCTGGACGGCCGGGTGACCGTCGTTACGGATTCGGCTGGGCGGGTGGAGTCTGGGCCCGGGCCTGGACGCGGGCGCGCTCGCGCTGGAGCAGCTGCAGGGAGCGGCTCCAGGGCACCGGCGGCGACGTCTGATAGCTCGCGCTGAGGTCCTCGAACCAGCTGATGCCGCCGTCGTAGAGGTAGATCCCCACCGCCTGCTGCCGCTGGTCCAGCTGCAACGTGTTCCAGGTGGGGGACAGCGGAACGATTGCCTGCGGCCGGAATGACTGGCCGCGGGTCTCGATCTGCACGTCCTCGGGGGTGAACCGCGCTCCCTGGACCTGGCCGTAGAAGGTGACCATCACGAGCGTCCAACTGGTGAGGCCGGCGCGCGATGCGGCATCGGTGATGTCCCGTTGGCGACTCTGGATGAGCTGGACGAGCGAGCGGTAGGTGTCGGGCGCGAGCAACCGGATGACGCGCTCGTCGAGCGGCAGAATCTGCAGCTGCACCTGGTCGGTGGCGAAGCGCAGGACGATGTCGTCGCGCCGCAGCGACCCGAACCCCGGCGGCACCGTGTCACCGGGAGCGCTGGGCGGATTGCCCTGTGCGCCCAGGCGCGCGGCCGGGCTGCAGGCGGCGCCGCCGACCAGGGCCGCGACGAGCACTGCGCGCGCGAGCTTCATGCGATCCATTCCCCTTGTGGCCGGCATCTCATACCCTTTCCTGCGGCAGAAGGTCGTGCGGGCATGGTCGCCGCGCAAGTCGCGCCTTGCCCGCGCCCCCCGCACGACGATATGCTCAC
>DATGDE010000120.1:0-6252 GCA_035311125.1 Gemmatimonadales bacterium | reverse complement strand
GGGCAAGAAGATCCTCGTCCGCAAGCGGTACTCGGCCACCTAGCAGGCGAAGCGCACGCGCCGCAGCACTTTCATCGCACGCACCGTATGGACCGCGTGGGTCGGCAGACGCAGCCGCGTGTCCCGCTTGGCCGCAGCCTTGATACCGTAGCGTGTCTCCCCGGGCTCGAACGCGATGCGATCGCTGATGAGCAGCGATTCCACGAACGCCTTCACTTCGTCGTCGCTGGTGGTCGCCTCCGGTACGCCGTCCAGCACGGCCGCCGTCCTGTCCACTTTTCTGACGAGCACCGGCCGCGTCGCAATGGCGACCACCCCCTTCAGGCGGCGGTCCAAGCGGCCGAGCGGCACCTGTTTCAGGTGCGTCGCACACACCACCGTCACCCCGCCGATCTCGCGCGGCTGCACGAGCATGCGCTCGGCCGGCGTCGCGCCCAGGCGCGCCCGCAGATCCTGCACCGCCGATCGCGAGAGCGCGCCCCGCCTGCCGACCGTGCCGCCCAGCGCCGCGACCGGCGCCAGCATCGCAGCGCTGCCCAGCGCGACGTTGTGCTGCTGGAAGGCGTCGTGGATCGCCGTCCCGTTGGCGCCCTGGTTCGTGTTCTGGTCCACCAGTACCATCGCCCGCCCCACCGCCTGGAAGAACCGGACCGTCTCCGGCGCCTCCGCGGCGGCGCGCAGCAGCAATGTGCCGGCGGTGCGCACCGCGTCGTCCAGTTGCGTGGATGTCGGCGTCTTCGCTGCGCCGATGCGGGCGCGCAGGATGTTCAGGATGGTGTCGTAGAAGCATCCGCTGAAGATCCGCGCGAAGCTGTGAACCTCGCTCGACAGGACGTTCGGCGGCCCCGACGCGGGAAGCGTGCTCGGCAGCGCCCACTGGAACGTGTTGCGGGCGTGGCGCGGCTGCGACGCCGGATGACTGGGCCCGAGGGCACGCCGCACGCCGTCGGAAAGGTCCTCGGCCGTCGCTTCGACGAAGTTGCGCCGCCCGAGGCTCGTCCGCACGTTGGTGCGGGTGGCGGGGTCCGCGAACGCGGTGAGGATCGCCATACAGTCGCCGAAGGCTTCGTGGAAGGCGTTGGTCTCGGGGTAGGAGCTGTCCCACAGGTCGGGACGCGACTGGTCGAGCAGCGCGTGGCCGGACTCGTGCGCGACGACGTCGGTGCTCGCCCCCGACCAGGTCGTCTTGGCACCGGTCGTGTACTCGAAGAAGTTGAGGCTCTGGCCGTCGTAATACGCGTTGAGGTCGGTGCCCGCATTCGGCTTCAGGGCAAGCCGGCGACGGTTCGTCGAGCGTGCCCAACGCGACACTTTCTTGCCGTCGAGCGCCTCGAAGGCCGCCACGGCGGCCAGTGCCGCCTCACGGCTCTGCCAGAACAGGAACCCGGGATCGCCCAGCGGAAGCGGGGCGGCCGGCGCGTGCGGCACATAGGTGAATCCGGCGACGGTGGACGCCCGCTCGGCGCGGGGAGTCTTGCGCCGCATGGGCGGCCCGCCGCTCGCCTTGGGATCGTTGGGGATGAAGTTGATGGGCATTGTCAGTCCCTCACGGGCGTGAGCACGCTGGCACCGCTTCCTTTTGTGCAGGAGGAATCACTGTCGAGCCGACGAAGATCACGCAGGTCGTCCGCATGCGCGCATTGGTGATACTGGCCACCCACCCATCGTCGGTTAGGGTGATGTGGGGAATGCTGTTGCCGGCGCTGTTCTTGTAGGAGAGACCGCCCAGGCCGATCGTGGTGGTGTACTTTACGGAGTCGACAAAGAAGGCCTCTTCAGCAACGACCAGGTTTCGCAAGTCGGATTGCATCGCCGCGATGCTGCTCTGCTCATCCTCCCATGACGTCCCCGCACCGGTGCTCGCGGCGTACCACTCGGTGACACCGCCCTGCCCGGCGCACGCGCCCGCCGCCGAATAGCTGTCATCGGCGCAGTGTGCAGTTGCTCCCACTGGAACGAGCCACTCGGCCAGGCCGCCATGCTGGGAACAGGCCTCTGTTCTCGAGGCGCTGGCAGACAGCGTTCCGTCGCCGCACTGAGCGGTCGCTACGATCGGCGTCAGCCACTGCCCGACGCCGGCATGACTCGAGCACGCGCGATTGGGAGAAGCGTCGCGCGAATAGGACCCATCCCGGCATCTGGCAAGCGCCGTAGTAGGGTCCGTGGGAGTTGCCTGCGCCGCAGACGCACGCGCCCCGAGGATGACTGCCGCAACTGAAACGAAGGACTTGACGTACATGGGGCTGATCCTCCTCAGAGGCGTCTGCCGGGAGGATACAACAAGGGAGCGCAGTTCAGCGACCCCGCACCCGCACCGCGTCCGCGACCACTACCCCGCCGTCCGCAGCGCGGCGCAGCAGCGCCACGCGGCTCCAACCCGGCGCGAAGGTCCAGGTACCCAGGGTCTGCCAGATACCCCCGTTCGCCCGTTGATCCACCGTCACGACGCCCAGTGTGTCGCCGGTCGCGCCGATCACGACGTACGTCGCACGATGTGAACGATTCGCCCCGGCTGTCCAGCGGGCATCGACGGTACGGGAGCCGGCCGAATTCAGACGGAACGAGAACACCGCCGCATCGCTCGCCTGCGGACTCGTGAGCGCCCAGCGATAGCCACTCCCATAGTACCCCGCAGTCTCCGCGCTCCGCGCCCAGCTGTCTGGGACATCCTCGCGCACGACGGTGGTATCGTTGAACGCGTCGTCGTCGTCTCCCACCGCTTCACCGCAGTCCTGCTGCACCCGGTGCACGTAGCGGACCCAGGGCCAGTGCGGGCCGGGATCGGTGCGGTTCTGCGGCTGCAGCTGCCCATGACCCACGATGTGTTGCCAGTCGCGCGGGATGTCGAGGCGACGGGTCACCGCGCACACCAGCGCCGCCGACGTCTCGAGCTGCGCCGTGGGATAGGAATCCTGCGAGACGAAGCCGGCGTGCTCCACGCCGATCGTGAAGTCGTTGCCCTGCACGCCGTTCAGCCGGCACTCGTGGCCGCGGTTCAGCGCGCAGTCGTACACCGCGGCGATGTGCCAGGCGCGGTCGGGCTCGCCCACCAGCTGCGAGACCTCCGCACCGTCCTCGTCCACCACGTAGTGCGCGCTGACCTGCGATGCCGGATTGACGAGCCAGCTCCAGCAACCGGTGTAGCCGCTCTCGCACGTGTGGATGATCACCATGTGGACGACGCCGGTCGAGTCTGGCGGACGCGCATTGAAGTTGGGCGAGGGGCGGAAGACCGGCTTGGGACCGGGAGGTGGCGGCGGCGGCGGAGGTGGTGGAGGTGGCGGCGGCGGCGGACAAATGACCTGGGGATTCAGCCGCTCGTTGGGTGCGAGCGCACGGTCCACGTCCAGCGTGTATGCCGCCCGGGCATACGGCACCTCGATCCCGCTGAAGCGGCCGACCACCGGCTCCCAGGCCTGCGGTCGCGTGCGGTCGATCCCGGCCGAGTCGGCGTACGCATCGAGCAGCGCGGCAGCGGCGCGGATGTTGGCGAGCGGCTCGGTGCGCGCGGCTTGCATGCTCACACGGGCGAGCGCCGCTCCGCGCTCCAGCGTCGTGCCTCGCAGTGCCATCACACCGAATGCTGGTGGCCGGCCCGGAAACTCCTCTTCCCCGCGCACCATCTGCCACCGCGTCTCGACCCACCCGATGCTCTTCAAGATGGAGCGCGGCACGCGGAACTCGGCCCCGGCCGCAGTGAAGGCGCTGTCGTACCGTGACGGAAGCGAATCGACGTTCAGCGTCCGGGCAAGGCGCGCCGGGCTCGCCTGCGGGCAGGGCTGCGGCGTGGGTGTGGGCTGACGGCACGCCGCCAGTGCCGCGACGACCACCAACGCCCCGGCGCGCCGGTCAGTCACGGTGGCGAACGTCGACGATCACCCGGGACGGCAGCGAATCCACGAGAACGCGGAATCGTCTGCGCGCCGCAAGCCCGATCGCCCACTCGACCTGACCTTCGAAGTCGCATACCAGCTTCAGTTCCCGCACCTGCGGGAGGTGCGGCGCGAGCGCTCGCGCGCGGGTCGTGGCGCGGCCCAGGGTGTCGTGGGCCTGCGCGGGCTCGAACCGTACCATCAAATGACCCGTACCCGAAAGCGGCACCAGGGCTCCCGATCCGCAGGCGCGGACCGGCTGGGTGACGTACTCGACCAGATAGCCGGGGGAGGCATCGCCGGAGAACTCGAAGACCACGCGGTCGAATCCGGCGTCCCTGCCGGCGCGCACTGCCCGCAGAACGACAGGGCGCGCCAGCGCAGCGGTGGGAGGACGCTGAACCGGCCCGAGGGTTCCGCCGAACGGCGCGACCGTGTCTTGCGCCGCCGGCGCCGCTCGGGCCGGAAGTCGGGCGGTGCCGCCTGCATGCGCGACACTCGCCCAGATCATGGCGATGGTGCCGACCGCCCGCCGCATCACCCTTGGCCGGAGATGGCCACGCTCACCGGTGCAACACCGGCTGAGAGAAGCCTGGCTCCACCGGCACCGGAGCCGGCTCGGGCGCGCTGGTCCACCGCTTCACCTTCCCCCCCACCCAGGTCCCGAAGTCGTCGAGGTAGGTGTAGACCACCGGCACGACGACGAGGGTGAGCAGCGTCGAGGTGATCAGCCCGCCGATCACGGCGTGCGCCATTGGCGCCCGGAACTCCGCACCGGCGCCCAGCGCGAGCGCCGTGGGCAGCATGCCGAAGATCATCGCCAGCGTGGTCATCACGATCGGGCGGAGCCGCAGCTCCCCCGCATCGATCAGCGCTTTGCGCCGGTCGCTCCCCGACTCCCTCGCTTTGTTGGCGAAGTCGATCAGCAGGATCGCGTTCTTCGTGACGAGCCCCATCAACATGATCACGCCGATCATGCTCATGATGTTGAACGTCCCGCGCGTGAGCATCAGGGCCAGCATCACCCCCACGAGCGACAGCGGCAGCGACAGCATGATCGCGAGCGGCTGCAGGAAGCTGCCGAACTGCGACGCCAGGATCAGATAGATGAACACGATCGCCAGCGTGAGCGACTCGAGCATGTAGCCTACGGTCTCGGCGAAGTCCTTCTGCTCGCCGCCGAAATCGAACCGGTAGCCCGGCGGCAGGTCGAGCGTGGCGAGCCGCGTCCTGACGTCCTTGACCACGTCGGTCAGCGGGCGGCCCTGATAGTTGCCCTCGATCGTGGCCACCCGCTCGAGGTCGAGACGCTTGATCTCGTTGGGCGCGGCGCTCGAGCGGATCGCGGCGACCTGCCCCAGCGGGATCATCACCGGGGCCCCGGTGCGGGTGTCGAGCCGGCTTGAAGGAAGCGGGATGCGGGCCAGGTCGGTCTCGGTCTGGCGCGACTCCGGCACGAGCCGGACCACCACGTCGTGCGCCAGTCCGGTTTCGTCTTCCCAGGTGCCGGCCTGCTCGCCCGTCAGCACCGGCCGCAGTGCCGCACCGATGCCGCCGACCGACAGCCCGACGTCGGCCGCCAGATCGCGGTTCACGTCCACGCTGAACTCGGGCTTGCGGCCCTCGAGGCTGGAGCGCAGGTCTACGAGCCCGGGAACGCTGTGGATCGCCGCCAGGGCGCTGTCGGACATCTCCTGCAGCCGGGCGAGAGCGGGCCCCTCGAGGTTCAGCTGGATCGGCGCCTGGCTCCCCCCCGCCACTCCGATCTGCTCCACACGCGCGCTCACTCCCTGGAAGCGCGGCAGCACCCGGCGCAGGCCTGCCTCGAGCTGCTGCTGGGTTCGCTCGCGCGTGCCCTTGGACGTCAACTTGATGTAGATCTGCCCTTTGTTCACGGCTTCGTTCTGCTGGGCGCCGCCTACGGTCGCATACGTGAGCGACACCTCCGGCAGACTGTCCAGATAGTGCGACAGCTCGAGCGCCTTGCCCGCGGTGTAGTCCACCGACGACCCCACGGGCGTTTCGATCGACAGCAGCGTTTGCTCGTTGTCGGAGATGGGGAAGAACTGGCCGCCCACGAGGCCCAGACCGAACAGGCTCATTGCCGCGAAGAACGCCGCGGTGGCGATGCCCATCGTCGCGAGGCGGTGATCGAGCGCCCATGCGATCAGGCCGCGGTAGCGCTGACCCAGCCCCTTGAACGAGTTGTTGAAGCGCTCCAGGGCACGGCCGATCGGCCCCCGCTGGGCACCGCCCTCCGCCTGCGGATCGTACCACAACGAAGAGAGCATCGGGTCGAGCGTGAACGACACGAACAGCGACACGAGTACCGCGAACGCGACCGGGACGAACACCGCGATCACCGACATCGTCGTCGCCA
>DATGDE010000119.1:0-2308 GCA_035311125.1 Gemmatimonadales bacterium | reverse complement strand
CCTACGTCGGGGTGATTCCGCATCAGGAGCCGCTGCTGGGCGAGCACGTGAGCGGCGCGGTCGTCCTGGCGTGGGATAGCGCGCTGCACGGAGCGACGGATGGGGGAGATGGTCAGAACGTCGTGCTACACGAGTTCGCACACGAACTGGACCGCGAGGACGGCTTCGTGGACGGCGTTCCGCTGCTCGAAGCTCCCTCGTCGACGCGCGCCTGGGCCCGCGTGCTGCAGGGGCGGTTCGACGAGTTGCGACGATCAGCGGAGGATGGACAGCCGGACGTGCTGAATGCCTATGGGGCCACCAACCGGGCCGAGTTCTTCGCGGTCGCCACCGAGGCGTTCTTCAGCAAGCCCGCCGAAGTGCGGAGCCGCTATCCGGACTTGTACGACGAGCTCAAGAACTTCTATCGCCAGGACCCTGCTCCGTGAGGTGCCCGACCTGCCGGAGGTATTCCCTGTCCCAGGCCGCGGGCATGCTCTCGCGCGGCGAGTACGGCCCGGGGGCGTAGCGCCGCGAAGCCACACCGAGCTGGCTGCGCTCGCAGATGTCCCAGTCCTGTCGGTTGGTCCGGTCCCAGAACTCTTCGGCGTCCGCGATGTTGTAGCCCGGCGCGCCGGGGGAATCGGGGTGTACCATCCACTCGCAGACCACCCGACTCTCGGCCGGGCGCACCGGCCAGACCGTATAGTAGACCGCGTAGTCGGGATGCAGGCTGAGCATCATGCTGGGGAACAGCGTGTAGTAGAAAGCCCGCCCGCGATCCGCCTCGGAGAGCTCGCCCAACGGCAGTCCGCACGAGCGCCCCGTCAGGGTGGCGCTCTGGTGGGGCGCCTTGATCTCCATGTAGCCGCCGAGAAACCGTCCTTCGACCAGATCGTTGGCGCCGCTCGTGTAGGGCAGCTTGGTGCTGAGCTCGGGGTGGATGGTGGGGCAGTGGAGGCATTCCGAGTAGTTCTGCATGATCAGCTTCCAGTTGGCGCGTACTTCGTAGACGATGCGCCGCACGGTCCGCAACCGGGGCAGCTGGAAGCGGCGGAAACGCTCCTGTATCGGCGCGAACGACTCCGCCAGCGGCGGCGGTTCCGATGCGAGGCTCGCGAACACGAACCCCTCCCACTCCGCGAGACTCGCCCGGTGCAGCGGATAGTCGCGCTTGTCGAACCCCTCCACCTCGTTCATGTGCGGGGCGCCGATCAACCGGCCGTCCAGCGCGTAGGTCCAGGCGTGGTAGGGGCACTGGACGGTTTCCGACAGCCGGCCTTCGGCGGCGGTGCAGAGTCGGGTCCCGCGATGGCGGCAGATGTTGTAGAACGCGCGCAGCGTGTCGCTCTGGTCGCGCAGCACGATGAGGGATTCGCCGGCGATGTCGACGAGCCGGTAGTCCCCCTGCCGGGGGAAGTCGGCGGCCCGGCCGATGGAGATCCAGTGGCGTGCGAAGATCGTTTCCTGCTCTTCCGCCAGGATCTCAGTCGCGGTGTAGTAGCGCCCCGGCAGCGTCCGGGCGCCGTGACGGTAGGATTCGGCGGTCTTGAGAAACTGGCTCATCGGAGACGCTCCTTCCGCAACATCTCCCGCGCGGCGTTGCGGCCGGGGGCGCCGGGGAGACCGCCTCCCGGATGCGACCCCGCCCCGCACAGGAACAGATCCTTGATCGGCGTCCGGTAGCGGGCCCAGCCGGCCACCGGCCGCATGAAGAAGATCTGGTCGAGCGCCATTTCGCCGTGGTAGGGGTGACCCTCGGTGAGGGCGAAGCGCTGCTCGAGATCGGGGGGAGTCACCACCTGGCGTTCGAGCACGGCGGTCCCGAGGTTCGGCGCGTGCCGGGCGAGTGCGGCCACGACCGTGTCGGCGAGGCGCTCGCGCGCGGCGGCATCCCATGGGCCGTCGCGCAGCTGGTAGGGCGCATACTGGACCTGGACGGTCATGAGATGCCGCCCGGCCGGCGCGAGGCCGGGATCGAGGAGCGTCGGGATCCGGGCTTCGAGGAAGGGGTGGCGCGAAACGCCCCCGTACTTGGCATCGTCGTAGGCGCGTTCCAGGTAGTCCAGACTGGGGGCGATGGTGATCGCTCCGCGCAGGGCCCCGTCGGCGGCGCGCGCGGTGAACCGGGGCAGCTCGCCGAGCACCAGCCGGACTATGGCGGCGGCGCCGCGAAACCGGATGTTGTTGACGGCACGCACGAACTCGGGGTCGAGACACGTGGCGGGGACGAGCCCGCACAGCGTGCGCTTGGGATCGGCGCTCGAGACGACGCGGCGGGCAGCCAGATGCTCGCCGGTCTCGAGCGCGACGCCGATCACGCGGCCGT
>DATGDE010000118.1:0-8323 GCA_035311125.1 Gemmatimonadales bacterium | reverse complement strand
GGTAGGACGCGAGGACGCGGGGGCCGCACGGCCCGGACATTGGCGCTCGTGGCCGGCAATGAGATGCGAAACGATGCTCCGGGTCGAGCGCCCCCGCGTCCAACGCGTCCGGGTGCCCCCACTCCCGGCGTCGCGCGGACTTGAGGAGATGTTCCCTAGAGCCCAAAGATCCATACGATGCCGCCCTGGCTCGTGTGGCGCGCGATGTCCGGCATGAAGTCCGCGGGCGCCCGTACGTCGCCGGGATCGTCGGAGCGGACGTCGCCCGACAGCAGGAACCAGTCGCCGCCGATCCCCGCGTACACCGCGACATACTGCCGGCCGTCGGGCCCCCGGTACGTGATCGGGCAGCCCACGACGCCGGACCCGACCTTGAACTTCCAGAGGAGCTTCCCCGTGCGGGCGTCCGCCGCCTTGAACCAGCCGTCCAGCGTGCCGTAGAACACCACGTCGCCCGCGGTCGTCACGCTCCCGCTCCACACCGGATAGCGCTCGCGGATCTCCCAGACCTTGCGCCCCACTCGCGCATCCCAGGCGATGAACGCGCCCATGTACCCGCCGGGCCCGGCCTTGTACGGCGTGGCGGCCCCGATGTAGGGCGTGCCCGCCAGGCGCGTGACCTGTGACGCCTGATAGTCCATGCAGAGATTGTTGGTCGACACGTAGAACAGCCCGGTGCGCGGCGAGTAGGAGCCCGCGGACACCGGGCTCTTGCCGCCTTCCAGGCTGGGGCAGATCCCCGTGATGTTGCCGCGCGAGGCCCCGGTGAGCTTGGTCGAATCGAGCATCGGCCGGCCGGTGGCCAGGTCCACACCCTTCGCCCAGGTCACCGCGGCGAACGGCTGCGCCACCAGCACCTCCCCCGTGAGCCGATCGATGGTGTAGGCGAAGCCGTTCTTGTCGAAGTGCACCAGCACCTTGCGGGGTCTGCCCTGAACGGTCAGGTCCGTCAGGATCATTTCGGCGTTGGCGTCGTAGTCCCAGTTCTCGTGAGGAGTGAACTGGTAGGCCCACACCAATGCGCCGTCTGCGGGCCGCCGGGCCAGCACGCTCGAGGCCCATTTGTTGTCGCCCGTCCGTTGCTCCGGGTTGTAGGGTGATGCGTTGCCGGTGCCGAAATACAGGAGGTCGAGCTGGGGGTCGTAGGACAGCCATCCCCACACCGGCACGCCGGCGCGCTTCCAGGCGTCTCCTGGCCAGGTCGAAAGCCCCAGATCGGCGCCCCGATCGTAGAACGGCTTGAAGGTCCCGGGCGTCGCCCGCACCGCGCTGTCCGGCCCTTCGTTGTAGGCGGTCCAGACGACCCGGCCCGTTTTCAGGTCCAGCGCCTTGAGCCAGCCGTGGATGCCGAACTCCCCGCCCGAAGGCCCGACGAAGACCAGGTTCTTCACCACGAACGGCGCCATGGGTGTCGTCTCGCCCTGCCCGAGATCGGCGATCTGCGTCTTCCAGAGCTCCGCGCCGGTGACGGCGTCGACGGCGACGGTGTGTCCGTCGAGCAGGTTGTACACGATCTTCCCGTCCGCATAGACCGCCCCGCGGTTGACGACATCGCAGCAGGCCGATCCGATCGCCGAGGGGTTCACCTCGGGGCGGTACTTCCATTTGAGGGGGTAGCCCTCCTGGGTGAGATCGAACGCATACAGCACGTTGGGATACGGCGTCACCACGTACATCGTGTTGTGCACGACGAGGGGTTGCCCTTCGTGTCCCCCCAGAACCCCGGTGGAAAAGCTCCAAACGGGACGCAACCGCGATACGTTGGCGCTGGTGATCGCGCTCAGCGCGCTGTAGCGGGTGGCGGCGAAGTCCTTCCCCGGCATGGTCCACTGCCCGTCGTCTCCAGGTGTCTGAGCGGCGACGTTCGCGACGAGGATGCAGCAGCCAACGGGGAGGAGGCGGGAGAACGGCAGCATGTCGATCATTCTACATGCTGCGGCGCGGTTTGGTGACTGGGATGGGCGCCCGGATTCAGAGCGTCCGGTGCACGACCCCGTCTTTCAGGACCTGTGCGATCGCCGGGAACCCGCTGCGGGCGGCCTGCGGCACGGGTAGCCAGTCCTTGGCTTCGGGCTTGCCGACGAAGTAGTCGAAAGGTTGCGCGCCCGGTCCCGTCGCCTCTCCTACGATGATCCGGCCCACCATCCCGACCGCCTCGTGCGGCATGCAGAAGAAGTCATAGACCCCCGGCACGGTCAGCGTCACGGCGAAGTGATCCCCGGGGTTCACGAGAAATCCGGAGTCCCACGGCGCCGCTCCCTCTGGAATGCGCAGGGAGTGACCGCCATTGCGTGGATGATAGGCGGTCGTCGTATGGACGTTCTCCCGGACCACCCAGCGGATCGTGGTGCCCGGCTGAACGAGGACTCCCGCCGGATCGAACCACACCTTGGCGCCCGCCGGATCGCTGCGCATCGCGATCTCGACCGTCGTGGCGAGCGAGGAACGCACCCGCCACCATGGGGGCACGACCAGACCGGCGAGGAATACCCCGCCGGCCTGGACGAACCCGCGTCGTGTCGCCACGCCCAGACTACTTCAGCGCGGCCGCCGTCGCGGCCGGGACATACCACAGGATGACGTGGTAATGCGGCTCGGCGACGCCAGGATGCCCCGCGTTGTAGACGATGTCCACATGATTCACCGGCTGCCCCTTCGCGACGTTCAGATCCGCGAAGTTTTTCTGGGCATTCATCTGGCTGAGCGGGATCATGTAGATCGAGCTCACCAGGGTGCCCTTGCGGTCGTAGGCGAGGAACGGACCCGCCGGTAGCGTCGCGGGGTCGACGTACAGGGCCCCCAGGCCCGGCACGAAATCGGGCAGCGGAACCAGCTTGCTGACCTGCTTGTAGGAGCCCCCCGGAGGGGCTTTGCGCTGGGCCGCGGCGGTTTGTGGTACGGCAAAAAGAAGTCCAAGGCCGAGCACGGCGCTCAGGCCTCCAAGAACAGTGCGTCTCATGTCGTGTGCCTCTCCATGTGAGTGCGATTGCTCGATGCGTGAGCGTCGAGGCGTTGCCCGTCGCTCCACGTCAGAGACGATATAGAGACGCCGGTTGGATGTGCGACCGGCCGCGATCGCCCAGCAAGCCCCGAGAGTCACGCTGCGTGGATTTCAGGACGGCAGCGGCTGGAGATTCACCTTCCGGGTGAGGGCGAAGAAGTCCCTGACATACAGCGCGCAGCCGGGGAGGAACATCAACAGCCCGAACAGCCATACCCAGAACATCCAGAAGCCCACATACTGGGTGCGGACCGTCATGAAGTCGATGCCGATCATGCGGTTCAGGTACACCTGCACGACGCCCGCGATGGTAAACGCCAAGACCATGGCCAGCATGCCCGCCGTCATGAGCCAAAAGGCCCAGAGCCCCCGCCGTTCCCGCACGCGCTCGACCCCGCGCAACCGCGGCAGCACGGTGTAGACCGCAGCCAAGACCAGCATCGCGAACGCGCCGTAAAAGGCGAAGTGGCCGTGGGACGCGGTGAGCTGGGTGCCGTGCGTCCACTTGTTGATCTGCGGCAGCGTCATGGCGAAGCCCCATACGCCGGCACCCAGGAGGTGCCCGATCGCCGTGCCGCCCAGCCAGTACCAGGCCACGCGGTTCGTGGGTGCCGCTCCGCGCCGCTTCATGCTGGCAAACGCATCCCAGGCCATGAGGGCGATGGGGATCGGCTCGAACGCGCTGAACAGCGCGCCCCACAGCAGCCAGTAGCGAGGCGTGCCGATCCAGTAGTAATGGTGGCCGATCCCGATGATCCCCGTGAACAACACCAGCGACACCTCGACGTAGAGCCAACGGTGCATCTTGGCGCGCTCGACGCCGGTCAGTGTGATCAACAGATACGCCATGATCGCCGCGGCGACGAGCTCCCAGGTGCCTTCGACCCAGAGGTGGATGAGCCACCACCACCAGTAGTAGTCCACCGCCAGGTTGGCGAAGAACGGGAGGTTGGTGAGGTACAGCACGGAGAGGCCGGCCATCCCGCCGAATAGCACGACCGTGATAGCGGTCCAGCGCCTGGCCCGGATGATCGTGGCGCCGACGTTGACGAGAAACAGCACCGCCCCGAGCGCGATGAACCAGGGCCAGGGCATCGCCGCTTCCGTGAAGGGCTTCCCGCGGCTCAGGCCGAAGAACCACAGACTGGCCAGCGCGCCCACCCCGGCGAGCAGCATGACCCCCAGCTGCACGTAGGCGAGCGGCACGCTGAACAACTCGGAGTCGGTTTCGTCGGGTACGAGGTAGTAGGTCGCGCCCATCAGGCCGAGCAGAGCCCAGAAGGTCAGGAGATTGAGGTGCGTCGCCCGGCCCACGTTGAAGGGCAGCTCGTTCATGAGCAGCGTCGGCCAGACGTATTGCGCGGCGATGATCAGCCCGAACAGGACTTGGAGCAGGAACAGGATCGCCGAGGCGGCGAAGAACGCATAGGCGACCCGCTGCGACGGGTGCTTGATCTGCGGAACGGTAGTCACGGTCGGACCCTCTACTTGAGCGAAGTGAGGTACCGGACGAGCGCGTCGCGTTCGGTCGTGGTCAGCGGGATGCGCGGCATCAGCGTGCTGGATTTCTGCGCCTGCGGGTTCTCGAGCCACTTGGCGAGAAACTCGGCGCTGTTGGACAGCCCGTCATAGGGCGTGCTGCCGATGCGGGACAGGTCGGGCCCCATCTTGGCCGGCCCCTTGCCACCGATCTGATGGCAGGCGGTGCAGCCCTTCTGCTGAAAGACCACCGCGCCGCCCGAAGTATCGGCGCCAGCGTTGAGGCGCGGCTGGGGCGGCCAGTCGTTCGTATTGATTCCCCCCACCCACTTGAAGAACGCGACGAGCGACGTCACGTCGGCGGCGGCGAGCCGCTGGTTTGGCATCGTGGTGGCGGGGTTCACCGCCTGCGGATTGCCGAGCCAGTTGGCCAGCCAGACCGGATCGCGCCGCTCGACCACTTTCGTCAAATCCGGCGCGTAATAGCCACCGATGCCGAGAATCGTGTGACAGTCGTTGCAGTTCTTGCCCTGCCACACCCTCTTGCCGGCGACGACGTCCGCCGAGAGGGCCGGCGTGCGCCCCATGACGATCTGGGACAGGGAGTCCCGGCTCATGACAACCAGGACGCCGAGGAAGAGCACCGTGCCGACGATGAAGATGTTGCGGAGTGACTTCTCGGACATAACCCACCTCCCGCGCACAAAATCTCCGGCGAGAGGTGAACGGGCGCTGAGTTTCCGGTGAGAGCCTTGTCACCTGACCTGAGGAGGCCGTCATCGTCGCGACAATCGCGAGCTACCTCCCGGCCCGTCACGCTTCGCGCGTGGACCCGATGACCGCTCTCCGGGTGGAGTAGCGTCACGATCCACGCCGCAGGTGCTCCCCCTTCCACCGCATTGCCGCCAGAATCCGCGTGCGGCCGCTGGGATGATCGAAGAAGAGGAATTCCTCGACCGGGCCGGGGTCGAGTTTGCGATACTCTCCCAGCTTGAGGGCGATCGTCGCCATCCCGTCGGGCTCCGCCGAGGCGTTCAGGCCGAAGATGTCGGCCTCGTACTCCTGCGAGCGGACGTAGCTGTTCGTGATGGGCGTGAGCAGGAAGCTGTAGATCGTGACGATCAACGCGAGCAGCGGCAGGGCGGCGACGTCGTCCACGCCGCGCAGCCCCCACGCGGCCCCCCAGCGCTCCAGCATCCGGCCCGCCCCCCAGCGCAGCAGCGCGAAGCCCACCACGATCACGATGCCGAAGAACAGAACCGCCTTGTAGACATGGTGCAGGACGTAGTGTCCCATCTCGTGACCCATCACGGCCTTGATCTCGGGGAGTGAGCCGCGCCGCAGCAGGTTGTCATTCAGCGTGATGCGTTCGGTGCCGAGGAAACCCGAGACGTTGGCGCTGATGCGCGTCGATTGCCGCGAGGCGTTCACCTCGTACACTTCGGCGGCGGGGATGCCGTTGGCCCGCGCCATGCTGAGAATCGGCCCCGTGACCCGTGGGTCGGCGAGCTTCGTGTAGGTGTTGAAGAGCGGAAAGATGTAGACCGGCGCGATCACGGCGCCGAGCATCTGGAACAGCACCGTGACGACGCTGCCCCAGATCCACCAGGTGCGCGGCGCCCGCCGCAGCACGGTGTAGATCGCCACGGCGAATACCCCGCCCGCCACGATGCCGACCGCGAAACCCTTCAGCTGGTCGCCGAGCCACGAGCCGAACGTCTGGGTGGCGAGACCGTAGGCGTGCTCCCGCACGAACCCCGCGTAGACGGTCAACGGGAAGGCGAGCACACTGGTGACGACGAGGAACTGCACCCAGTAGAGCACCGTGCGCAGCGCAGTAAAACGCGTGAGCCGCTCGGCGCGGTCGCGCATCCGGGCCGACCATCCGGTGACGAGTAGCAATACGTACACCGCCACCGACACGAGGAAGTCCCAGAGCAGGAGCCAGTAGCCGCCCTCGAAGTAGGCGTCGGACCGCGCTTTCTTGTCGAGGGGCACCGTCGCGAGATAGGCAGTGGTGGCAGCGACCGGATCGAAATGCGCCGAAATCTGCGCCGCCATGGGAACGCGCGGTGCCGTGTCCGACTGCGACGACGCCGGCGGGGTGATCAGGACGGCGACCGCCGCGAGGAGGTGGAGAGGCATGACGGAATAGCATCGCGCGCCGCGGGACGCACGGCAAGCCGGACGGTACATTGAAGTGTTCGCGCGGGGACCGGTTTGCGACCATGGACGACGCATCGTTCAACGCGTTGGTGCAGCGGCTCGAGCGGCAGGCCGCCACGCGGCCGCATGTATACCGGCGTCGCCTCATCGCGCTCGCGCTGCTCGGCTACGGCTATGTCCTGACGGTACTCGTCGGTCTCGTAGCGCTGACGGGCATCCTCGTCCTCGACGCCCGGATCGTCGTCCTCCAGGTCGCCCTCCCGTTGCTGATCGTGATCGTGGCGATGCTGCGCGCCCTGTGGGTCAGGATGCAGCCGCCCCAGGGAGTCGTGCTCCGCGAAACCGATGTGCCTTCTCTTTTCGAGCTCGTCCGCCGGGTCGGCCGCCGGCTCGAAGCGCCGCGAGTCCACGTCATCCTCGCCGTCCCCGACGTGAATGCCGGCGTGGTTCAGGTGCCCCGCCTGGGCGTCTTCGGAGGGTACCGCAACTATCTGGTCGTCGGGCTCCCTCTCATGCAGGCGCTGTCGGCCGATGAATGGCAGGCGGTAGTCGCCCACGAGCTGGGGCACCTCTCGGGGCGTCACGGGTGGTTCGGGGCGTGGATCTATCGCATACGTGCCACCTGGGGTCGCCTGCTGGCAACCATCGAGAAGAGCCGCAGCAGGCTCGGTCAGTTCCTCTTCGCCGGCTTCATAAAGTGGTACGCGCCGTGCTTCAACGCCTATTCGTTCGTCCTGGCACGGGCGCATGAGTACGAGGCCGACCTCGCCGCGGCCGAGCTCGTGGGGTCGGAAACGGCGCGCCGGACCCTGTTGCGCATCGAGATCGCCACCCGCCGAGCGGCGCGCTTCTGGGGCGGCGTGCATCCCGCAGTGCTCCGGACGCCGGAGCCGCCGCAAGACGCCTACCGCCAATTGCGCCTGGCCCTGCGCGCCGGCGGCGCTGATTCGGAGCTCGCGACCTGGGTATCGGAAGCCTGGGCGAGGCCGACCTCCAACGGAAACACACACCCGGCGCTGGCCGACAGGCTGAAGGCACTGGGGTGGCGCTCCGCGGACGGGTCTCCTCCAGCGCCGCCGGAGCCGCTGACGGAGCCCTCGGCGGCGAGCGTGTACCTCGGGCCACAGGAGAATCAGGTCGAACTGGAATTCGACCAGTCATGGGCCCGCCGGTTCGCCGGCTCCTGGAAGGAACGCCATGCCCAAGTCGTGGCCGCCCGCGAACGGCTGGCCGAGCTCGACTCCAGGTCGGCCGGTTCCTTGACCGCCGAGGAGGAAATGGACCGCATCAACGCATCCGGCACGATGGGAGAATTCGACCGCCTGCGCGCGCTGGCGGAGGCATTGCTCCTGCGCCTTCCCGAGCATCCCGGGGCGCACTTCCAGGTCGGGCAATACCTGGTGCGCCACGGTGATGCCCGCGGCGTCGAGCACATCGAGCAGGCGATGCGCCGGGATCCGGCGGCGATCCTCCCCGGCTGCAGGATTCTGTTCGACTTCTTCCGGAGCCGCGGGGAGATGGAGAACGCGCAACGCTGCCTCGACCGCGGGCGGCAGCGAGATGGATTGCTGCGCCAGGCCCGGGCGGGGCGGTCGTCCCTGGCGAGGGACATCGAGCTGCGGCCGCACGAATGGAGCGACGAGCAGGTCACCGCCCTGCGGGACCAGCTGCGGCAGA
>DATGDE010000117.1:0-25631 GCA_035311125.1 Gemmatimonadales bacterium | reverse complement strand
AAGCTGGGAACGGGCTACACGCTGAGGGCGACCGCCACCGGGCTCACCTCGGCCACCAGCACCCCGTTCAATATCGTGGCGGGGGCGGCGACCCAACTGGCCTTCACGACGCAGCCGACGAACACGACGGCCGGCGCGACCATGGCGACCGTGCGCGTGACGGCGCGCGACGGCCAGGGCAACACGGCCACCGGCTTCACCGGCAACGTCACCGTGGCGATCGGGACGAACCCCGGTGGTGGATCACTGACCGGCACCACGACCGTAGCGGCAGTCGCCGGCGTCGCCACGTTCTCCGCGCTGAGCATCGACAAGAGCGGCACCGGCTACACATTGACCGCTACGGCGAGCGGGTTGACCGGAGCGACCAGCTCCACGTTCAACGTTTCCGCCGCCGCGCTGAGCCAGATCGCGTTCACGGTAGATCCGTCGAACGCGACCGCGGGTGCGACGATCACGCCCGCCGTGAAGGTCGCGGGGCAGGATGCCTTCGGCAATACGGTGACGAGCTTCACCGGCAGCGTGACCGTCGCGATCACACCGGGTTCAGGCACGGCCGGGGCCACGTTGAGTGGCACCACGACCGTCAACGCCGTCTCAGGCGTCGCCACCTTCTCCACTCTCAGTATCGATAAGGCAGGCCTCGATTACCACCTGACGGCGACGTCGGGTGCACTGACGAGCGCAGCCAGCGCGATCTTCGCGATCACCGCGGGAGCGGCGACCCACGTCTCCTTCGACCAGCAGCCGACCAGCACCACCGTCAACACGACGATCATCCCGGCCGTCACCGTTTCGGCGCGCGACGCCTTCGGAAACATCGTGAAGACTTTCACCGCCAACGTCAGCGTGGCGATCGGGACAAATCCCGGCAGCGGGACCCTGAACGGAACCACGACGGTACCCGCCATCGCCGGGGTCGCCACCTTCTCCACGTTGAGCATTACCGCGGCCGGCACCGGCTACACGCTGGTCGCGTCTTCGGGCTTGCTGACTACCGACACCAGTATCGCGTTCTCGATCAACTGACGCGCGCCCGCTGGCGCAACCCGGGGCCCCCTGGGTAAACTGCACCGTCTCCGCAGCTTACCTCGAACCAGGGACGGGTGCCGTACCGCCATGCCCACCGCCACCGAGCCGACCACGCCCCGCGGGCTGGAAGGCATTGTCGCCAACGAATCGTCGATCTGCTATGTGTTCGGTGAGGAAGGCCGCCTCATCTACCGTGGCTACGACATCAACGACCTGGCCGATCATTCGACCTTCGAGGAAACGGCGTACCTGCTGCTGAACGGCGACCTGCCGACCCGCGACCAGCTCAAGGGATTCACCGCCGAGCTCAAAGCCGCCCAGAAACTCGACAAAGTTGTGCAGCGCGTCATCCGCGACGCACCCGCCAACGCCAATCCGATGGACGTGCTCCGCACGGCCGTGAGCGCGTCGGTGTTCGTGGATCCGGATCGCGGCAACAACGGGCGCGAGGCGGAGTATCGCAAGGCCGTGCGCCTGATCGCCCAGCTGCCCACCATGGTGGCGATGTTCCACCGGCTGCGGAACGGCGCGAAGCCGCTGGCGCCGCGGCGGGGGCTCTCGCTGGCGGCCAATTTCCTCTATCTCATCTCGGGGCAGAAACCCGACCGGGAGGTCGAGCACGCGTTCGACGTCGCGCTCATCCTGCACGCCGATCACGAGCTCAACGCCTCCACCTTCGCCGCCCGGGTGATCGCGGCGACGCTGGCAGACGTGCACGGCGCGGTGACCGGCGCGATCGCGGCGCTCGCCGGTCCGCTGCACGGTGGGGCCAACACCGAAGTGATGAAGATGCTGCTGGAGATCCAGCGCCCGGAGCAGGCCGAGGCGTGGATTCAGGGCGCGCTGGCGCACAAGCGCAAGATCATGGGGTTCGGTCACCGGGTGTATCGCACCGAGGACCCGCGCGCGGCGCACCTGCGACGCATGTCCGAGAGCCTGGGGACCCGGGCCGGGCAACCGCAGTGGTCCGCCATCCAGCGGACCATCGAGGACGTGATGCGCCGGGAGAAGGGCCTGTACTGCAACGTCGACTTCTATTCGGCGTCGACGTACTACGTCATGGGCATCCCGCTCGACCTCTACACGCCGATCTTCGCGGTGAGTCGGGTGAGCGGCTGGTGCGCGCACGTGCTGGAGCAGCACGCCGACAACCGGCTCATTCGGCCCCGGGCCGAATACGTGGGACACATGAACCGCCGCTGGGTGGCGGTGCGGAAGCGAGGGTGAGCGATGAGCGGCACGAAGATCGACTACCGTGACGGGCGCTGGGTGGTGCCCGAGAACCCCATCATCCCGTTCATCGAAGGCGACGGCACGGGGCCCGACATCTGGCGCGCGTCGCGGCGGGTGTTCGACGCCGCGGTGCAGCGGACCTCGGGCGGCCGCCGCCAGGTGGAGTGGCGCGAAGTGCTGGCCGGCGAGAAGGCCTTCAAGGCGACCGGCAATTGGCTGCCCGACGAGACGCTCAACGTGATTCGCGCTCACCGCGTGGCGATCAAAGGGCCGCTCACCACCCCGGTGGGCGGCGGCATCCGCTCGCTGAACGTCGCGCTGCGCCAGCTGCTCGACCTGTACGCCTGCGTGCGGCCGGTGCGCTGGTTCAAGGGCGTGCCGGCGCCGGTGAAGGACCCGGGCAAGCTCGACATCGTGATCTATCGCGAGAACGTCGAGGACGTCTATGCCGGGGTGGAGTTCCCGGCGGAGAGCAAGGAGTCCAACGAGCTGATCGCCCTGCTGGAGCGGCTGGGAAAGAAGGTCCGGCCCGGCAGCGCGATCGGGATCAAGCCGATGTCCAAATTCGGCTCGCAACGGCTCGTGGCCAAGGCGATCCGCTTCGCGCTCGAGTCGGGCCGCCCGTCGGTGACGCTGGTGCACAAGGGCAACATCATGAAGTTCACCGAGGGCGCGTTCCGCGATTGGGGCTACGAAACCGCCAAGACGCAATTCGGCGATCGTACCATCGCCGAAGCGGACATGGGAAAGGGGACGGGAGACGCGGGACGGGTCATCATCAAGGACCGCATCGCCGACTCCATGTTCCAGCAGCTGCTGCTGCGGCCGGCCGAATACTCGATCCTCGCCACCCCCAACCTCAACGGTGACTACCTCTCCGACGCCTGCGCCGCGCAGGTGGGCGGACTCGGGCTCGCGCCCGGCGGCAACGTGGGCGACGGCTACGCGGTGTTCGAGGCCACGCACGGCACCGCTCCCAAGTACGCGGGCCTCGACAAGATCAACCCCGGCAGCGTGATCCTCTCGGGCGCCATGATGTTCGCCGAGCTTGGCTGGTCGGAGGCGAGCCGCGCCATCATCGCCGGCATCGAAGGGGCGATCGCCGCGGGCCGCGTCACCTACGACCTGGCCCGGCAGATGCCGGGCTCCACCGAAGTCTCCACCTCCACGTTCGCCGACGCGATCATCGAGCACCTCGCATGAACAGCACGTTGAGGGCGCAGCCGCTCTCGGAGGTCGACACCCCGCTGCTGGCAGTGGCGGTCGCAACCGGGACGACGCTTCCCGCGGCGCTCGCGCCGCTCGATCAGGCGACCGGTGGCGCCCTGGGGCGCGCCCTGGCCAGCGGGGATTTCAAGGGGAAGCGGGACGAGATCCTGCTCGCCTACGGGAGCGGCAAGGCGCGTCGCGTGTTGCTCGTGGGCATGGGCAAAGCGAGCGAGGTCAGCGGCAGCAGCGTGCGCCGGGCCGCCGCCGTGGCGGCGAAGCGGGCGCGCGCGCTCGGCACCGAGCGGTTCGCGTTCGGGGTCGCGGCGGAGGCGCGCAACAAGCTCCCCGGCGCCGCGGTCGCGCAGGCAGCCGTGGAGGGCGCCGCGCACGGCGGCTGGGCATTCGTGGAGCTGAAGCGCCCGAGCGACGAGCTCCGCGCCGCCATCGTGGGCGTGGACGTCGTGGTGGACGCCGCCGATGCGAAAGCGGCCGAGGCGGGGCGCGTCCGGGGGGAGGCCGTAGCCGCCGGCCATCTGCTCGCGCGTGGGCTGCAGATGCAGCCGGGCAACGTGTGCACGCCGACGTACCTGGCGGAACAGGCCAAGGCACTGGGGCGCACCCACGGGTTCACCGTGACGGTGCTCGGGCCTGCCGAGCTGCGGGCCGAAGGCATGGGGGCGCTGCTCGCGGTGGCGCAGGGCAGCGCGCAGGAGCCGCGCTTCATGGCGCTCGAATACCGCGGCGCCGGCGACGCCCCGCCCGTCGTGCTGGTCGGGAAGGGGATCACGTTCGACTCCGGGGGTATCTCCATCAAGCCGGCCGCGAGCATGGAGGAGATGAAGTACGACATGTCCGGAGCGGCGGCCGTCCTGGGGGCGTTCGAGACGCTCGGGCGGCTGCGTCCGTCGCTCAACGTCGTGGGCCTGATCTCCAGCACCGAGAACCTCCCGTCCGGCACCGCCGTCAAGCCCGGGGACGTCATCAAGAGCCACTTCGGCAAGACGATCGAGATCGTGAACACCGACGCAGAAGGGCGGCTGGTCCTGTGCGATGCGTTGTCGTATGCGCGCCGCTACAAGCCTGCGGCCGTGCTCGACGCCGCCACGCTGACCGGGGCGGTGGTGATCGCGCTGGGCAACCAGGCGAGCGCGGTGATGGGGAACGACGATGCGCTCGCGGCCGAGGTGCGCGAGGCCGGGGAGCGGGCGGGCGAGCGTTGCTGGCCGCTGCCGCTGTGGGACGAGTATCGCGACCTCGTGAAGTCGGACATCGCCGACGTCAAGAACTCGGGCGGGCGCGGCGCGGGATCGATCGCCGGCGGCTGGTTCCTGCGGGAATTCGTCGAGGGGTATCCCTGGGTGCATCTCGACATCGCCGGCACCGCGTATACCGATAACGAAGCCCCGCATCAGACCAAAGGGCCGACCGCGTTCGGCGTCCGGTTGTTCAGCGAGTTCCTGCTGCGGCGCGCCGGGACCTGATGACGCGGAGCCTCCTCCTCGCGGGGGCTCTCCTGGTCGCAGGCGGCCGTCTGACGGCCCAGGCGGACACCGGCCCGCCCCCCCGTCCCAAAGCGACGGATTCCGCTCGCGTACGGACGGACAGTGCGGCGGCCGACAGCGCGGCGCGCGATACCATCGAGCGCTACCTGCCCACGTTCGCCCCCGCGATCCCGCCCGGGCCGCTGCCGCGCGGGACGCGCTGGCGCTTCGACGGCGACTCTCTCGTGCTCTCCGACATCACCACGCTGGCCGACCTGCTGGCCCGCATTCCCGGGGTGTACGTCGTCCGCGGCGGCTGGTTCGGCGCGGCCGAGGTGCCGGTGTACGGCGGACAGGGTCCACTCGCCCTCGAGGTTTACTGGGACGGCGTGCCGTACCTCCCGCTGGGGCGCGATTCCGTGTGGCTCGACCCGGCGCGGATTCCGCTCGGGCCCCTCGAGCGTGTCGACGTCCAGGTCCTGCCGTCCGTCCTGCGGGTGTACCTGGTGACGACGCGGCCGCGCTCCACCGTACCGCGCACGGGCGTGCGGATCAGCACGGGCAGCAATTCGATCGCGCAATACCGCGGCGGGTTCGCCAAGCGCTGGAAGTCCGGCCTGGGGCTCTCGCTCTCGGCCGACTACCGCAACCTCGACGGGATCGAAGGCACCTCGACGACGGCGTTCAACACGGTAGACACGTGGCTCAAGGCGGAGTACGTGCCATCGCCGCGCTTCGGTGTCTCCTACCAGATCCTGAGCTCCGCCTGGCGACGCGACAGCGCGACCTCCCTCGTCGCGAGGTGGCGCCAGCGGCGGCAGGATGGGCTCCTGCGTGCCTTTTTCGCTACCCGGACGGACGGTCTGGGAGAACGGGTGGGACTGAGCCTGGTGAGGAGCCGCGTCACCGGGGACAAGGCCCTGCCCGACAGCGTTTCTCCCGCCCATTACCAGGCGATCCTCGACCTCTCCGAGACACGCTCGCGCGCATCGCTGGGCTTCACCGTGCGGGCGCAAGGGGAAGGACGCCCGGTGCAGCTGGAAGGTCGCGCCGCGTGGCAGCCGCTGCGGTTTCTCACGCTCTCGGCCGACGGGCGCCGGCCCTATTACGGCGGGAAGGGGCACGGCAACCGGGCTCACGTCTCGGCCAGTCTGGCCCTGCCGCTGGGATTCTCGGTGCGTGGGGAAGCGACGCGCCTGGAGGATTACCAGGCGCCGCTGGTGGCCGACACCTTCCAATGGGCCACCGACTACGGCGCCTATGTACGCTGGGACCAACGACGGTTCTCACTCGAGGCCGGTCAGCTGCGGCGCGATCCATTCGCGCCGCTCGGTTTCGCCGCGGGGATCGCGCCGGTCGCGAGCCTCGGGCCGCGGCCGCGCAGCACTTACCTCTCGGTGTACGGATCGGTACGCCCGCTGTCGGGCGTCGAGCTCTCCGGCTGGTACTTCGATCCGGTCACCGGCGGCGGCGATTTCGAGCCGCCCAAGCACGCGCGTGCAGCCGCGACGTTCTACTCGAAGTTCTGGCGCGTGTTCAAGAGCGGCGTCTTCTCCCTGCGGGGCGAGGTGGCGGCCGAGAGCTGGAGTCGCAGCGCGCTGGGAGGACGCGACACCCTCGGCCAGCCGCTGCCGCTCGGCCCGGCGACGTTCGTCACGACGAACATCGAGCTGCGCATCGCGGACTTTACGGCCTACTGGATCACCCGCAACTACGACGCGATGCGCGGCAGCTACGTGAGCGGACTCGGCTACCCCAAACGGGCCCAGTACTACGGCGTGTCGTGGTTCTTCAGGAACTAGCTATCAGTTATCGGCTATTAGCTATCGGCTATCAGCCGTCGACAGCCATCTCGTGACTGTTGGCAGCTGATAGCCGATAGCAGATAGCGGATAGCTAATTGACCTAAGTGCTTCGAGCGACTAAGATTAAAGTCTGTGCCGCGGAGCATGACCGGGTTCGGGGCCGCCGAGGGAACGGTGGCGGAAGGACGCCTGCGGGTGGAGATCCGCACCGTCAATCACCGCTACTTCAATCCGCAATTCAAGCTCCCGTACGATCTCAGCGGACTCGAGGGCGAGTTGCGCGACCGGCTGCGACGGCTGCTCGAGCGTGGCCACGTTGCGCTGAGCGCGCGCTGGCTCGAGCAACCCGCGGCGGCCGGCGGGGTGGCGCTCGACCTGGATCGTGCGCGTGCGGTGGTGCGTGCGTTGCGCCAGCTGAAGAAGACGCTGCGGCTGAAGGGCGAGCCGGACCTCGCCTTCGTGGCGCGCCATCCCGACGTGCTGGCGACGACCAGCGACGGGACGGTGGCGCGCTGGGCCGACGTGCAACCGATCGTGGAGCGGGCGGCCGCGGACGTCCTGGCGATGCGCGAGCGCGAAGGGCGGGCGCTGGCTGCAGATCTCCTGGTGCGCGTCGACGCCCTCGAGGCCGGCGCCCGCACGATCGAGCAGCGGGCGCCCGAGCGGCTCGCCGCGGAGCTGTCGCGGTTGCGCAAGAGCGTCGCCGAGCTGGCGAGCGGCGTGCACGTGGACGAGCAGCGCCTCGCCCTGGAGATCGCGCTGCTCGCCGACCGGGTGGACATCAGCGAGGAGCTGGTGCGGTTCCGCACCCACCTCGCGGCGGTGCGCGCGGCGCTGGGCGAGGGTGACGGCGCAGTCGGCAAGCAGCTCGGGTTTCTCGGGCAGGAGCTGCTGCGCGAAATCAACACGATGGGGTCCAAGGCGAACGACGCGGCGATCACCCAGGTGGTGATCGCGATGAAGGGCGAGCTGGAAAAGTTCCGGGAGCAGCTGGAGAATCTGGAGTGACGCCGCGGGTCGTCATCCTGTCCGCCCCCTCGGGGGGCGGCAAGACGACGATTTCCCGGGCGCTGCTCGCACGGCGCGCGGACGTGGGGTACTCGGTGTCGGCGACCACGCGTCCGCCGCGGCCGGGGGAGCGGGACGGCGAGTCGTACCACTTCGTCACGCCGACGGAGTTCGATCGACTCGTCGCCGCCCGCGAATTCCTGGAATGGGCGGAGTACGCCGGGAACCGCTATGGCACGCTGCGGCGGGAGGTGCGGGCAGTGCTGGCGGCGGGGAAGCACGTGCTGTTGGACATCGAGGTGCGGGGCGCGCGGCAGGTGCAGCAGGAGTGCCCGTCCCCCGAGTCGATCAGTGTGTTCGTCCTCCCGCCCGATCCCGAGACCTGGATCGAGCGACTGGTCGGGCGGGAGACCGAAGCGCCGGCGGTGGTCGCGCGGCGGTTGCAGCGGGCGATCACGGAAATTCAGGAGTCGGTCGACTGGGAGCACGTGGTGATCAACGACGATCTCGACGCCGTGGTCGCGGAAGTCGGCACCATCATCGACGAGGACGGGAAGCGGGCGCACCGCCCGCCGATTCCGCGCCTGGTGCGGCTGGTGGAGGACCTGGTGAGCGCCGCGCAGCGGCACCAGCCGCCGGCGGGAACGAACGACTTAGCCGTATGACGAACGACTTAACCGTATAGAGAAAGAGGAGCCGATGCGCATCATCACCCCGCAGGAAGTCGCCAATCAGACCCAGAACAAGTACCTGGGCGTCCTGGTAGCCGCGAAATTCGCCCGCTTCGTCAACGAGTTCCCGCGGGATCGCAGCGTGGAGTTCGAGCAGAAGCTGACGACCCGCGCGCTGGGCGAGCTGGTGCAGGGGAATCTGAAGTACAAGCTGGTGCGGCGGCGGCGGCAGGAGGCGTGATGCGCGTCGCCGGCCGTCACGTCGTCCTTGGCGTGTCGGGCGGCATCGCCTGTTACAAGAGCTGCACGCTGGCCCGTCGGCTCAGCGAGGCCGGCGTGCTGGTGGATGTCGTGATGACCGCCGCGGCGACCGAGTTCGTCCGCCCGGTGACCTTCGAAGCGCTCACGGGGCGAGCGGTGCTTACCTCGCTGTGGGAACGCGACCGCGCGCTCGCGCACATCGCTCTCGCCCGGCATCCGGACCTCGTGGTCGTGGCCCCGGCCACGGCGCAGCTGCTGGCGCGCGCGGCGATGGGCATGGCCGACGATCTGCTCACCGCGATCCTGCTGGCGCGTCCCGGCGCCGTGCTCGCAGCCCCCGCCATGAACGACGCTATGTTCGCCCACCCCGTGACGCAGGCCAATCTCCGCGCCCTCGCCTCGAGGGGCTGGATGTTCGTCGGTCCCGAGACCGGGGCGCTGGCCGAGGGCCCGAGCGACCGGCAGGGCCGGATGAGCGAGCCGGAAACGATCCTCGCGGCGGTGTTGCGTCACCTCGGAGCGGATTCGCGCTGGACGGGACGCAAGGTGGTCGTGAGCGCCGGCCCCACGCGCGAGCATCTCGATCCCGTACGCGTGATCACGAATCCCTCGAGCGGACGCATGGGGTGGGCGCTCGCCGAGGCGGCGCGCGACCGTGGGGCCCGGGTCGTGCTGGTGGCGGGGCCGACGACGCTCGCGCCGCTGGCCGGCGTGGAGACGGTGCGCGTCGAAACGACGGAGCAGATGCAAGGGGCGCTGCAGGAAGCGCTCGCCGGCGCGTCGGCGTTGTTCATGGCGGCGGCGCCGGCCGACTACCGGCCCGCGAAGCCGGCGGCGGGCAAGCGGCCTCGCGGCCGCGGACGAATCACGTTAGCGTTGGACCCGACCCCGGACATTCTCGCGACCCTGCGGCGGCCGTCCGGGTGTCTGGTGGTGGGATTCGCGCTGGAGACCGGAGACGGCCTGGCGCGGGCCCGCGACAAGCTGAAGACGAAGCGGCTGGACTACGTGGTTCTGAACGACGCGCTGGAGCCCGGTGCGGGGTTCGAGGTGACCACGAACAAAGTCACGCTGCTCGGGCGATCGGGAGCGCCGCTGGAGCTCCCGCTGCTCGACAAGCGCGACGTGGCGCAGCGAATCCTCGACACGGTGGAGCACGAGTTGACGTGAGCGACGGGCGGGCACTGGCGCGCGCCTATCTGGAACAGCAACGGCTCCTCGGAACGGATGCGGTCCCGCTGCCGGTCGACGGCGGTGAGGCTCGCGGGCCGTCGGAGCCGGCTGCCGCGGCACCCGCAGCGCCCTCACATCCGCCGGCACCCGCCGCCCCCTTGGCCGGGAACGTCGCCCTGCCGCCCGGCCTGGCATACGATCCTCCCGCGCAGGATCTGTTCAGCACCGATCCGCTGCTGCAGGCGAACGACCTCGCGGCCGTGGCGACGCTGGTCGCGGGCTGCACCAAGTGCCGACTGTGCGAAAGCCGCAGCCACACGGTACCGGGGGAAGGTCCCGATACCGCGCGTCTCGTGTGCGTGGGCGAGGGACCGGGCCGGACCGAGGACGAGACAGGACGGCCGTTCGTGGGGCAGGCGGGCGAGCTGCTCACCAAGATCCTGGCCGCCATCGGCCTGGCGCGCGATCAGGTGTACATCTGCAATGTCGTGAAATGCCGGCCGCCGCAGAATCGCACCCCCCAGTACGACGAGATCGCCGCCTGCGTACCTTATTTGTTCCGGCAGTTGGAGCTGCTGCAGCCGAAGGTGATTCTGGCCATGGGAAACTCGGCGGCGCAGGCGCTCCTCAACACCAAGCAGTCGCTCGGGGCGTTGCGCACCAAGGTGCACCGGTTCCGGGGTATCCCCCTGATCGTGACCTATCACCCGGCCGCATTGCTCCGCAACCCGAATTGGAAGAAACCGACCTGGGATGACGTCCGCATCGCCCACCGTCTCCTCGACGGCTGACCTCGAAGTCGCCGGGCGCCGGGCGCCCTGGAGCAACGATGCCGAGCAGGCCGTGCTTGGCGCGATGCTGCTCGACCAGGATGCGGCGCTCAAGGCGGCCGAGTTCCTCGACGACACGATGTTCTACAAGGAGGCGCACCGCGTCCTGTTCCGGGCGATGGTGAGCCTTACCGAGCGCGGCGACGTGATCGACCCGGTCACGCTGCGCGACGAGCTGGGCAAGCGCGGCGATCTCGAGCGGGCAGGCGGCATGGAGTACATCGCCACCCTGATCGACGTGGTGCCGACCGCGGCCAACGTGGAGTACCACACCCGCATCGTGCGCGACAAGGCGGTGCTGCGGCGGCTGGTGGACGCGGCGACCGAGATCATCCAGGACGTGTACGAAGGCAAGGCGGACTCCGGCGAAGTGCTGGACAACGCCGAGCACCGCGTGTTCCAGGTCGCCCAGTTCCGCCGCTCGGAAGACTTCTCCCGGCTGAAGGAGCTGATCTGGCCGACCATGGAGCGGATCGAGCAGCTCCAGGGCGGGCAGGGCATCGTCACGGGCGTGGCCAGCGGCTTCATCGATCTCGACCGGCTCTCCGCCGGATTCCAGCGCGGCGATCTCGTCATCATCGCGGCGCGGCCGTCCATGGGGAAGACGTCGTTCGTGCTGAACTGCGTGCAGCACGCGGCAATCGAGCACCAGATCGGGGTCGCGGTCTTCTCGCTGGAAATGTCCAAGGAGGCGCTGGTCCAGCGGCTGCTGTGCTCGGAGGGGCTGGTGGACGCCCAGCGGCTGCGGCGCGGCGCGCTGCGCGACGACGACTACCCCAAGCTGGCCCGGGCGGCGGGGCTGCTCGGCACGGCGCCGATCTGGATCGACGACTCCGCGGCGCTCACGCCGCTCGCGATGCGTTCCAAGGCCCGCCGGCTCAAGGCCGAGCACGACATCGGCATGGTGGTGGTGGACTACCTGCAGCTGATGCAGGGGCCGTCCAACACCGAGAACCGGCAGCAGGAGATCTCCTACATCTCCCGCTCGCTCAAGGCGCTGGCGAAGGAGCTGGACGTGCCCGTGGTCGCGCTGTCGCAGCTGTCGCGCGCGCCCGAGCAGCGGACCGGCGAAGGCCGCCGCCCGCAGCTCTCCGACCTGCGCGAGTCCGGCGCCATTGAGCAGGACGCCGATCTCGTCTGCTTCATCTATCGTCCCGAGATGTACGAGGGACCGACCGACAAGGAGGGCAACAGCATCGAGGGCCTGGCCGAGCTGATCGTGGGCAAGCAACGCAACGGGCCGACCGGCACGGTGGAGTTGTTCTTCAAGAAGGAATACACGCGGTTCGACAACCGCTCGCTGCGCGACCCGCCGCCCGAGGCCGTCCATGCCTAAGCCGGTCTCGCTGTTCCGCTGCACCGACTGCGGCGCCGAGCAGCCCAAGTGGGCCGGGCGCTGCGATGCCTGCGGGGCCTGGAATACGCTGGTGGAGGAGCCGGTGGCGAAGCGGCGGGTGGGCGGACCGGCGGACGGCCGGAATGTCCCGTCGGCCCATCCGCCCACCCGGCTTTCCGAGCTCGAGTCGGTGCGGATCACGCGGTGGCATACCGGGATCGCCGAGCTCGACTACGTGCTGGGTGGCGGCATCGTTCCCTCGTCGGTCATCCTGGTCGGGGGCGAGCCGGGCATCGGGAAATCCACGCTGCTGCCGCAGGCGGCCGCGCACCTCGAGCACGCCGGCGTGCGCACCCTCTACGTGTCGGGGGAGGAGTCGCCCGAGCAGCTGCGGCTGCGCGCCGATCGACTCGATACGGACGCCGGCGCCGTCCACGTGCTGGGCGAAACCAACCTCGAGGCGATCCTGCATCACGCCGGCGCGATCGGCGCCCAGGCGGTTTTCCTCGACTCGATCCAGACGACCTATACCGACGTCCTCGAGGGCGCGCCGGGAAACGTGGGCCAGGTGCGCGAGTGTGCCGCCCGGCTGATGCGCTTCGCCAAGGAAGCGGGGCCGGCCGTGTTCCTCGTCGGGCACGTCACCAAGGGAGGCGGGATCGCGGGGCCGCGCACCCTGGAGCACATCGTGGACACGGTGCTCTACTTCGAGGGTGAAGCGACCCTGGATCACCGCGTCCTCCGGGCGGTGAAGAACCGGTTCGGGTCGGTGGACGAGATCGGCGTGTTCCGCATGACCGCCACGGGCCTCGAGCCGGTCGCCGATCCCGCCGCCGCGTTCCTCGCGGGACGCCACGCGGGGGTTTCCGGCTCGGCCGTGACCGCGCTGATGGAAGGCACGCGTCCGCTGCTGGTGGAAGTGCAGGCGCTCGCCTCCAAGCCGGGATTCGGCACGCCGCAGCGCGTCGCCACTGGCCTCGACCAGCGGCGCCTCGCGGTGCTGCTCGCGGTGCTGGAGCGGCGCGGCGGATTGCCGATCGGCGCTCTCGACGTGTTCGTCAACGTCACGGGCGGGGTCCGCCTGCTCGAGCCGTCCACCGACCTCGCCGTGCTGGCGGCGTTGACGTCCAGCGTCCACGACCGACCCGTGCCGGCGGACGCGCTGTTTCTGGGCGAGGTGGGCCTGGGCGGGGAAGTGCGTCCGGTGTCCGGGCTCGAGCGCCGCCTGACCGAAGCCCAGCGCCAGGGCTTCCGTCGCGTCTTCCTCTCGGCGCGGTCGCGCGTGCCCGGCGATCTCGAAGTCGTGGCGATCGCGCATGTCGGTGAGCTCGCCCGCCGGCTCGCTGCCTGACGTCGGCGTCGTGATCGTGGCGGCGGGGTCCGGAGTGCGCGCCGGTCCCGGCGGCCCGAAGCAGTTCCGTCCGATCGCCGGCATCCCGATGCTGTTGCGGGCGCTGCGGCCGTTCCTGGCGCGCCGCGAGGTCGGGCGCGTGGTGGTGACCCTGCCCGGCGGCGTGGCCGAGTATCCGCCCGCGTGGTTGCAGGAGCTGCTGGGCGAACGCGTCACCGGGGTGAGCGGCGGAGCGACCCGCGCCGCTTCCGTGCGGGCCGGCCTCGCGGGACTGGGCGAGCTTCCGCCGGTGGTGCTGGTCCACGACGCCGCGCGGCCGTTCGTGGACGGCGCCACGATCGGCGCCGTGATCGAGCACGCGCGCGGCGGCGTGGGCGCGGTGGCGGCCGTCCCCATGGGCGACACGGTGAAGGACGTGGCGGACGACGGGCGGGTGGTGCGAACCGTGGCGCGAATCCGGCTGTGGCGTGCCCAGACGCCGCAGGGATTCCCCGGAGCGATGCTCGCCGAGGCCTACGCCCGCTGGCCGGTCGACGAGCCCCCTCCCACCGACGATGCCGAAGCGGTCGAGCGGGCCGGGTTTCCGGTTGAGGTCGTGGCGGGGTCGGCCTTCAACCTCAAGGTGACGACCGAAGACGATTGGCGCCTGGCCGAGGCCCTGGCGCTGGAGCTGGGATGACGGCGCTCCCGTTCAGGACGGAAGCGGAGGTTCGGGCGGCGATTGCACGGGTACAGACCCACCTGCGCGCCGGGGGTCTGCTCGCGTATCCTACGGAGACGGTGTACGGACTGGGATCGCGGCCCGTGGAAGCCGACCTTCGCGCCCTGGCGGCGCTGAAAGGTCGGGCGGCGGGGAAGCCGTTTCTGTTGCTCGTCGCCAGCCGCGAAATGGTCGAAGCGCAGGGACTCGCCCTGAACGAATCGGCCCGCGCGCTGACCCGGGTGTTCTGGCCCGGGCCGCTGACGCTGGTGCTGCCGGGCGGCAGTGGACGGTTGCCCGATCTGCTGCGCGGGCCGGAAGGAGGAATCGCCGTGCGTTGGACATCGCATCCTGGGGTGGCGCTGCTCGTAGCCGCGCTGGGCGAGCCGTTGACGTCCACGTCCGCGAATCTGCCCGGGGCCCCCCCCGCACCCGGCGCCGATGCCATTCTGCGCGACTTCGCTCCGGCGGTGGCGGACGGCCGGCTCCTCGTGCTCGACGGCGGCGTGCTGGGCAATCAGCCGCCCTCGACGGTGGTGGACTGCACCGGGCCGATCGCCCGCGTCGTGCGTCCTGGTGCGATCTCGCTCGCCCGGCTGCGCGGCGCGGCGGGGATGCTGGCGCCGTGACGCGCGTCCTCTTCGTGTGCACCGGGAACATCTGTCGCAGCCCCCTCGCCGAGGCGCTGCTGAAGCGGGCGCTCGCCGAGCGCGGGCTGGACGACATCGCTGTGGCATCGGCGGGGACGGGGGCCTGGGACGGCGCGCCCGCCTCCGAAGGCGCTTATCTGGTGGCGCTGGAGCGTGGGCTCGATCTCTCCAGTCACCGCGCGCGCCTGCTCACGCGCGAGATCGTGGAGGACACCGAGCTGATCCTCACGATGGCGCGACACCATCGCGCGCGGGTGCACGAGTTGGGGGGTGAGGGCCGGGTGTTCGTGCTGGGCGAGTACGCCGGACGGAGCGGGGAGGAGGCGGAGGTGGGCGATCCGTTCGGGGGCGACCTCGAGGTGTACCGCGACACCTGCGCCGAGCTCGAGGCGCTGATCGTGACGGTGGCCGATCGCCTCGCAGGCAGGGCGCGGAGTGAGGATCGGCAGTAACACGCGGCTGCTCGCCGTGCTGGGCGATCCCATCGCCCATTCCCTGTCTCCCATCATGCACAACGCGGCCCTCGCTGCGCTGGGCGTGGATGCCGTTTACGTCGCCCTCCGCATCTCCCCGGACGAGTTCTCCGATACGTTCCACACCCTCGGCACGCTCGGCATCGCCGGCAACGTGACGGTCCCCCACAAGGAAGCGGCGGAACGGGACGTGATGCGTAAAACGGACCTGTGCGCCCGGGCCGGGGCGTGCAATACGTACTGGGTGGAACAGGGTGCGCTCGTCGGCGACAATACCGACGTTCCCGCGATCGCGGCCGAGCTGACCGAGCTCGGCGTAACCGGCGGCCGGTGGCTGGTGGTGGGGACGGGAGGCTCGGCGCGCGCCACGACCCTCGCCGCGGCGGACGCACATGCCGACTTGTCGGTGCATTCGCGGAATGCCGGACGCGCCCGCGAGTTCGCCGACTGGGCGTCCGCCCTCGGAGTGAACGCGCGGGTGGCCGAGCCGCCATATACCGCCGACGTCGTGGTGAACGCCACCCCCCTCGGTCTCGCTGCGAGCGACCCGCTCCCCATAGATCCCGCCTCCGTCCGCGGGATACGCGCGGCTCTCGACCTGGTCTATCGCCCCGGAGCAACCCGCTGGATCCGCGAGCTGCAGAGCACGGCGATTCCCGCCCGGGACGGGCGCGGCGTGCTGGTGCGCCAGGGCGCCCTGGCCTGGGAACGGTTCTTCCCCGAGCACCCGGCGCCAGTCGAGATCATGCGCGCGGCCGTCGAGCGCGCGCTCCGTGCGTAGCGCGCTCGAGCAGCTGCTCCTCCCCGCCGAGTGTCTGGTGTGTCACGGGCTACTCGGGGACGCTCATGCCGGCGATCTCGTCTGTCCCGTATGCCGCCTGCGGTGGCGTCCCGTTCGCCCGCCCTGGTGCGCGCGCTGCGGCCAGCCCGAGCCCCATTTCGGTCCGTGCCGGCTGTGCCGGGAATGGCCGGAGGCGTTGCAAGGCGTCCGCTCGGGCGTGTGGCTGGACGGCGGCGCGCGGGAAGCGGTGCACGCGCTGAAGTATCGAGGGTTGCCGCGCATCGCCGCGGATCTGGCCGATGTGCTGGTCCGTCTCCTTCCCCGGCCGGCTCGGGGTGCGCAGCTGGTCCCCATTCCGCTCGGTCCCGCACGGCTCAAGCGTCGTGGTTACAATCAAAGCGAGGCGCTGGGGCGGGCGTTGGGGCGCCGATGGGGCCTCGCGGTGCGGTCGCAACTCCTTGTCAGGGAGCGCGATACGGCGACGCAGACGGCGTTGACACCGGCGGCCCGCCTGGCGAACGTGGCGGGGGCTTTTCGAGTGCGGAATGGGGAATCTCAGAAACCTCTCATTGTTCTTGTAGATGACGTGTTCACGACCGGCGCGACGCTTGCCGAGGCCGCACGGGTGCTGGGTGAGGCAGGCTTTCCTTCGATCACGGCCGTGACGTTCGGCCGCGCGAGTATTCCGGACTTCACTTAGGAGCGTGTATGGCGGTGCGGGTGGGCATCAACGGCTTCGGGCGCATCGGCCGCAACGTGGTGCGGGCGGCGCTCCTGTCCAAGCAGACCGACCTGGAGTTCGTGGGCGTCAACGACATCACGGACCCCAAGACCCTCGGGCACCTGCTCAAGTACGACTCGGTGCACGGCCGGTTTCCGGGGACGGTGGAGGTGCGGGGTGACGGGCTGGTCGTGAACGGCAAGGAAGTCCGGGTCACGGCGATCAAGGAACCGGAGAAGCTTCCCTGGAAGGATCTGGGAGTGGACCTGGTGCTCGAGAGCACGGGGCGGTTCACCGACCGCGACTCGGCCGCCAGGCACCTCGCGGCCGGGGCGAAGAAGGTGGTGATCTCCGCGCCGGCCAAGGGCGAGGACATCACCATCGTGATGGGCGTGAACCACAAGAAGTACGATGCGGCGGCCCATCACATCATCTCCAACGCCTCGTGCACCACCAACTGCCTCGTCCCCGTCGTGAAAGTCGTGCTGGACAACTGGGGGCTGGTGCACGGCTTCATGACGACCGTGCACAGCTACACCAACGACCAGCAGATCCTCGACCTGCCGCACAAGGATCTGCGCCGCGCCCGGGCCGCCGCGCTCTCGATCATCCCGACTACGACCGGTGCGGCCAAGGCGACCAGCCTCGTGATTCCGGAGGTGAAGGGAAAGCTCGACGGCGTCTCGCTCCGGGTGCCCACGCCGGACGTGTCGATCGTCGACCTGACGGCAGAGGTGAAGAAGTCCACGACGATCGAGGAGGTGAACGCCGCCTTCAAACTGGCGGCGCAAGGCGAGCTGAAGGGTTTCCTCGACGTGTCCGACGAGCCGCTCGTGTCGGTGGATTACATCGGCAGCCTGTTCTCCAGCGTGGTGGATGCCAGGTCCACCAACGTCATCGACGGCACGCTGGTGCACGTCTCCTCCTGGTACGACAACGAGATGGGATACTCGGCGCGCTGCGTGGACCTGCTCGCCTACATCGGATCGCGCCGGTGACCACACGCGGCCTCGAGAGCCTTCCCGCCGCCGCGCTCGAGGGAAGCCGCGCGCTGGTGCGGGTGGATTTCAACGTCCCGCTGAAGAACGGAGCGGTCACCGACGATGCGCGCATCCGGGCGGCCGTTCCGACGATCCGCTACCTGCGCGAGCGCGGCGCGCGCGTCGTGCTCCTCTCGCATCTGGGGAGGCCCAAGGGCGGGCCCGACCCCAAGTACTCGCTGCGGCAGATCGTGCGCGACGTCGAGCGGGTGCTCGGCGTCACGGTCGAGTTCATCGAGGACCTCGCGACCGGCGTGGCCGCGAGCCGGCGCCTGCCGCGCGGCGGCGTCGCCCTCGTCGAGAATACGCGCTTCTGGCCGGGTGAGGAAACCAACGATCCGGGGCTGGCGAAGCAGTTCGCCGCGCTGGGCGACTTCTACGTAAACGACGCATTCGGGTCGGCACACCGCGCCCACGCCTCCACCGAGGCGGTGGCCCATCTCCTGAAGCCGGCGGTCGCCGGCTTCCTGATGGAGAAGGAGCTGCGCTACCTGGGCGCGGCGCTGGACCAGCCGCGCCGCCCGTTCGTCGCGGTGCTGGGCGGCGCCAAGATCAGCGGCAAGATCGACGTCATCGAGGCGTTGCTCCCCAAGTGCGACTCCATCCTCATCGGCGGCGCCATGGCTTGCACCTTCTTCGCGAGCCTCGGCCTCGAGGTCGGCGCCTCGCTCGTGGAGCGTGACCGCACCGACCTCGCCCGCACCCTGCTCACCCAGGGGGGCCCAAAGCTGGTCCTGCCGCGCGGCGCGACCGTGGCGCCGTCGCTCGAGCGCGCCGCCGAACGGCGCCAAGTGACGAGCGACGCGATCCCGGCCGATATGGCCGTCTTCGACATCGACCAGGCGACGGCGGACGACTTCCGGGCGCGGATTCTCGCGGCCAAGACGGTCATCTGGAACGGGCCGATGGGGGTGTTCGAAACCCCGCCGTTCGACGCCGGCACGCGTGCCGTGGCGCAGGCGCTGGTGGACGCGACCGCCCGGGGGGCGACCACGGTGGTTGGGGGCGGCGATTCGGCCGCGGCGGTCGCCGGCCTCGAAGACAAGCTCTCCCACGTTTCCACCGGGGGCGGGGCATCGCTCGAGTTCCTAGAAGGGAAGCCGCTGCCGGGAGTGGCCGCGCTGGACGCCACATGAGGCGTCTGCTGTTCGCCGCGAACTGGAAGATGCACCTGGGCCCGGCCGACGCGCAGGCCTACCTGGACGTCTTTCTCCGCACCTACCACCCCATGCCCGACCGGGACGTCTGGTTCTTTCCACCCGCCGTATCGCTCGCGACGGTAGCCGCCCGGGTGAGCGGGCGAAACGATCTGCTGGCCGGAGCGCAGGACGTTCACTGGGAGCCGAAAGGGGCGTTCACCGGGGCGATCTCGGTGCCGCTCGCAGCCCAGGCGGGCGCGCGCGCGGCGCTGATCGGCCATTCCGAGCGCCGCCACGTGTTTGGGGAGTCGGACGCGGACACCGCCCGGAAGCTCCGGGCGGTGCAGGACGGCGGGCTCGTGGCCGTGCTGTGCGTGGGCGAAACGCTGGCCGAACGGGAAGGCGGCGCGACCCTGGCGGTCGTGCAACGCCAGCTGGCGGCGGCGCTGGACGGCCAGGATGGCGCGCGGCTCGCGCAGGTGGTGATCGCGTACGAGCCGGTGTGGGCGATCGGCACCGGGCGGAACGCCACGCCGCAGGACGCCGCGGCCGTCCACCGCCAGATCCGGCGCTGGCTGGGAGACCGCGGGGCGCGCACGGCTCGCGTTCTCTACGGCGGCAGCGTGAATCTCAAGAACATCGCCGAGCTGCTGGCCGAGCCGGAGCTGGACGGCGTGCTCGTCGGGGGAGCGTCGCTCGATCCGGCGGCATGGACGCAACTTGTGTCGGTCGCCGCGTCCTAGCTATACTGCGCGCGACATGTACACCGTCTTGCTGATCCTCCTGTTGCTCGATGCCGTCGTCATGGCCACCGCGATCCTGCTTCAGGCGGGGCAGGGCGGCGGGCTCGCCTCGCTGGGAGGCGGGTCCGGGACCGAAATGGTCATGGGCGGCCGCCAGGCGACGACGTTGTTGCACACCATCACCTGGTGGTGCTCGGGCATCTTCCTGTTCCTGGCCCTTGTACTCGCCATGATGTCGTCGCGCTCGAGCGCGCCGCGATCCATCCTGGAGGGCGGGCCGGCGCCGGCGCCGGTGCAGCAGGCTCCGTTGCCGATCCAGTCGACGCCCGCGACACCGCCGGCGACCACGCCTCAGCCGACACCGCCCAATCGCTGACCGTCTCCCGGCGTACGTGCTCCTCGAGGATGGCGCCTGGTTCGCCGGAACCGCGCCGCTCCCCTTCGAGCCCGTCTGCGCCGAGGTCGTTTTCACCACCAATCTGAGCGGATACCAGGAGGTCTTCACCGACCCCTCCTACCTCGGCCAGCTGGTGGTCATGACCGCGCCGATGATCGGCAACTACGGCATCAATCCGGAAGACGTGGAGTCGGATCGGCCACGGGTCTCCGGCGTCGTGGTCCGCGAGCTCTCGGCACGCCCCTCCAATTGGCGCTCCACCGGCAGTCTGCTCGACTGGCTCTCGGCGGCACGGGTGCCGATCATCGCAGAGATCGACACGCGCCAAGTCACGCGCCACATCCGCTCGAAAGGCGCGATGCGCGGCGTGCTGGCCACGGGCGCCGCCCCGAGCGAGGACGTGCGCGCCCGGCTCATGGCTTCACCGCGGATGGACGGACTGGACCTGGCCACCGCCGCGACGGTTCCGGCGGAGTACGAGTTCGGACCGGCCGACGCCACTCATCACGTCGTCGCGTTCGATTACGGGATGAAACGCAACATCCTGCGGCTGTTCGCCCAGAACGGATGCCGGGTGACCGTGGTGCCCGCGAGCACGTCGAGCGCACGAGTGCGCGAGCTCGACCCCTCCGGGGTCTTCCTCTCGAATGGTCCGGGTGACCCGGCTGCCGTGGGGTATGCGGTACAGACGATCCGCGAGCTGGCCGACGGGTCGCTCCCCATCTTCGGGATATGCCTCGGTCACCAGCTGCTCGGGCTCGCTCTCGGGGGCGAGACGGTGAAACTCCCGTACGGGCACCGGGGCGGCAACCATCCGGTTCGCGATCTCAAGACGGGCCAAGTGCTTATCACTTCCCAGAACCACGGGTTCGCCGTCCGGGGTGATACGGGCGGGGTGCCGGGTGCGAAAGCACTTGAGGTGACGCACCTTAACCTCAATGATGGCACCGTCGAAGGCGTACGCCACCGGCAGTACCCCATCTTCGCCGTGCAGTACCATCCGGAGGCCTCCCCCGGCCCCCACGACGCCCAGGAGCACTTCCGGGAGTTCCTCCAAGCGCTTGACAGTCAATAGGTAAGCTCCTATGTTGGGCCCCCGGTTACTGGTATTCCCTGCGCCCTTCGGGGGGTCCGGATGACGAAGGCCGATCTGGTCGAGAAGGTCACCGCACAAATCGCGCGTACGGCCGGTCCCCTGATCTCCAAGAAGGACTGTGCGCGCGTCGTGGATTCCTTCCTGGATGCCGTGAAAGCGGCGCTCGCCGAGCAGCATAACATTGAGATACGCGGGTTTGGCACCTTTAAGATCCGCCAGCGCAAGACGCGGATGGCGCGCAATCCGCGCACCGGCGATCCCGTCGAGGTCGCCGCGCGTCCGGTGCCGGTCTTCAAGCCCAGCAAGGAGTTGCGCGCGATGGTCGCGGACCACAGCGCGAACGTCTCGCCGTAACTCCCGCCCGCTCCGGATGTTGGCACGGCCCCGACCGTTCGACGGCGGGGCCGCGCTGCTGTTGGCGATCCGAGCTCGCACCGCGGAGCTCCCGGCTGGGTATCATTCGCAGCCGACCCGCTCGACACGCGTTTCCAACACGAGGGATTCCATGCGCTTGCGTTATTTACTCGTCCTTGCCGCCTGGCTCACGCTTCCCCTCTCGAAGCTCGGCGCACAGGCCGTGCGGTACGAGGTGTCGATCGGCTCGGCCGACGAGCACCTGTTCCACGTGAAGGCCGTGTTCCCGACCACCGGCATCGACACGCTGCTGGTCTCGCTGCCGGCCTGGAGTCCCGGGAATTACGAAATCCAGAACTACGCGCGCTTCGTGCGGCACTTCGCGGCCCAGGACGCGGCGGGAAAGGATCTGTTCTGGGACCGGGTCGACAAGGACACGTGGCGTATCGGCACCGGCCGGAGCCCGACCATCGCGGTGTCGTTCGACTTCCTGGCCGACGCGGTCGATCTCTCCCGGGCAAGACTCGTGGGAGACTTCGGCGAGTTCCTGGGGACCAACCTGTTTCTCTATCAGGAAGGGCACCTCGAGCGGCCGGCGGAGGTGCGGTTTGCGCTGCCGGCGGGGTGGACCGTGGCGACGGCGCTGTCGCCCCGCGCCGATCTCTACCGCGCGGCGGACTATCACGAGCTGGCCGACGCGCAGACGTTCGTAGGGCACTTCAGCCTCGACTCGCTCCAGGTGGACGGCAAGTGGATCCGAATCGCCGTGCACCCCGCTTCGGATTACACGCCCGCCATCGCACGCAGCCTGCGCGACGGGATCGCCAAGCAGGCCGCCGTCCAGAACGCGCTCATGGGCGGCGCGCCGTACGACACCTACACCATCTTCTTCGACATCCACCACGAGCCGATCGAGTTCGGTGGCGGGCTGGAGCACGCGGCGTCGCAGTTCGACATCATGCCGGCCGACGGGTTCGCGGACGCCGCCGACACGCTGGGGTCGTTCATGCGGCCGCTCACCGCACACGAGTTCTTTCACCTCTGGAACGTCAAGCGCATCCGCCCGGCGGAGATGTGGCCCTACGACTATCACGCAGAGCAGTACACACCCCTGCTGTGGTGGTCGGAGGGGGTAACGGATTACTACGGCGACGCCACCAACTGGCGCGCGGGGCTGTGGACCGACCAGCAGTGGCTGCAGAACGTGCAGTCCAACGTCGACCAGGTCCAGGGAGCACCCGAGCCGTGGAGCGAGGAAGACGGCAGCGCCGCGACCTGGATCAACGAGGTGTTCGTCAACAGCTCCCAGCTGTATTATCCGAAGGGCTCGCTCACGGGCCTGCTGCTCGACATCGCGATCCGCGACGCGACCGACAACAAGCACAGCCTGGACGAAGTGACCCGCAATCTCTACACCCGGTTCTACAGGCAGGGGAAGGGATTCCGCACCGCGGACCTGCTGGCTCTGCTCACCGAGGCCGGGCTTCCCGATGCCGCCGGATTCTACCAGAAGTACATCAACGGCCGGGAAACGCTGCCCTATGACCAGATCCTGCCGCGCGGCGGGATCGCCGTGGAGCATGTGACCTCGACGCCGTTTCTCGGCATCCAGACGGGCAATGCGCCCAACATCGTCCTGGCCGTCGTTCCGGGCAGCGCCGCTGAAGCAGCCGGGCTGCAGCCGGGAGACACCCTGGTGTCCATCGGGGACGTTCCCACGCCGGCCGACCAGGATTGGAGCGCCGTCTTCCGCCGTCATTACCGTGGGAAAGCCGGTGCAGCGCTCCCGATCGTGGTGCGCCGCGAGGGGAAAGGGATGACCCTCACCAGCAAAGTGGTGGAGCGGGGCGTCGACAATTTCGTCCTGTCGAAGGCCGCCAATCCGGATGCCAAGGCGGCGCGCATCTGGCGCGGCCTGGCCACGGGAACGGTGGGGCAGTGATCCGACTCAAGTTCTTCGCGCGCTACGCCGAGCTGGTGGGGCGCGAGGATCTCGAGCTGCCCCTGCCGGCCCCCGCGACGGTGGAGGAAGTGGTGCGCCGGGTGCGGGCCGGCATTCCGGGGGCGGCGCAGCTCCCCGAGCGGCCCCTCACGGCGGTGAATCTGCGGCATGTGCGGCTCGACGCGCCGGTGCGGGACGGAGACGAGGTCGCCTTCCTGCCGCCGCTGGCGGGAGGATAGCCCCGTGCACCCGAGTGGCGGACACCTGACGCGCGAGCCGATCTCCCCCGCCGCCCTGCTGGCCGAGGTCGCCGGCCCGGAGCACGGTGCGAGCTGTCTCTTCCTCGGGACCGTGCGCGACGGGCCGGAGGACGGCGGGGTGACGGGAATCGAGTATTCGGCGTACGACGCGATGGCGGGAGCGGAGCTGGACCGCATCCTCGCCGAGGCGCAGCGGCAGTGGCCCGCGGCGCGCGTCGCCGTGCGACACCGCCTCGGGCTCGTCCCCACCGAGGACGCGAGCATCGGTATTGCCGCGGCGGCGCCGCACCGGGCGGACGCCTTCGCCGCCTGCCGCTATGTGATCGAAGAGGTGAAGCGGCGCGCGCCCATCTGGAAGAAGGAGCTCCGCGCCGACGGCTCCGTGCTCTGGGTGGATCCGCAGGGCCGCCCCGTGGTGGTGGGTCCGGAATGACCGCCATTCCGCTCGATCGCCTGGGTCGCCCGCTCGGCAGCCTGCGGGTCTCGGTCACCGACCGCTGCAACATGCGGTGCAGCTACTGCATGCCCGAGGCCGAGTACGTGTGGTTGCCGCGCGATCAGATCCTCACCTTCGAGGAGATCGCGCGCCTGGTGGGGATCTTCGCCGGCCTGGGCGCGGCGAAGGTCCGGCTCACCGGGGGAGAGCCGCTGCTGCGCCACGATCTCCCCGCGCTGGTCCGGATGATCGCCGGCGAGCCGCGGCTCCGGGATCTGGCGCTCACCACCAACGGCGTGCTGCTGGCACGGCACGCGCCGGCGTTGCGCGCCGCAGGGTTGCGGCGCGTCACCGTCAGCCTCGACACGCTGCGACCGGACCGGATGGAGCGCTTCGCCCGCAGCGCACGCCATGCGGACGTGCTCGCCGGCATCGGCGCGGCGCAGGCGGTGGGGTTCGAGCGGGTCAAGCTCAACACGGTGGTGCTGCGGGGATTCAACGACGACGAGCTGACCAACCTGATCGAGTTCGCCCGGGCGCGCGACGCGGAGGTGCGGTTCATCGAGTACATGGACGTCGGCGGCGCCACCCGGTGGTCGCTCGACCGGGTGGTCCCACAGCGCGAGATCCTGGACCGGCTGGGACACCACTACGGTGCCGTCACCCCGATCACGGGAGACGACCCCCGCGCCCCGGCCGAGCGGTTCGCGCTGCCCGACGGCACGACGTTCGGCATCATTTCCTCGACCACCGCGCCGTTCTGCCGCGCCTGCGATCGCAGCCGGCTCACGGCCGATGGGCAGTGGCTGCTCTGCCTCTACGCCGAGGGGGGGCTCGATCTGCGCGCTCCGCTGCGCGCCGGCGCCAGTGACGGCGAGATCGCAGGCCTGGTGCGGGATGCCTGGCTGGGACGCAGCGATCGCGGAGCCGAAGCGCGCCTCGCGCTCCCGGAGCGGCAACCGCTCTATGCGGTGAACGGCCTCCGCGCCGACCCGCACCGGGAGATGCATACGCGGGGTGGCTGACGCGGGTTAGCTTTCCGCGACCAACTCCAGGGGATGGCACCAGCACATGTTCCAGAAGATCACGGTGGTGGGGGCCGGCAACGTCGGGGCCACGGCGGCGCAACGCCTGGTGGAGAAGAACCTGGCGCGCACGGTGGTGCTGGTGGACGTGATCGAGGGCGTCCCCCAGGGGAAAGGCCTGGACCAGTGGGAATCGGCGCCCATCGAGGGGTTCGACACCCGCGTCGTGGGGACGAACGACTACGGGGCCGCCGAGGGCAGCGAGCTGTTCATCGTGACGGCGGGCATTGCGCGCAAGCCGGGCATGAGCCGGGACGACCTGGTGCGCACCAACGTCGAGATCGTCAAGCAGGTCGCGCAGCAGATCAAGCAGGTGGCGCCGCACTCGCTCATCGTCATGGTCTCCAATCCGCTCGACGTAATGTGCTGGGTCGCGAAGGAAGTGACCGGCTTTCCGCGCGAGCGTGTGGTGGGGATGGCCGGC
>DATGDE010000116.1:0-23013 GCA_035311125.1 Gemmatimonadales bacterium | reverse complement strand
CGAAGTCCGCGGCATCGACTATGCGCCCATCGAGTTTGAGATCGCCAGCGACCTGGCCTACTGGCGAGCCGAGATTCCAGGGCGTGTGATGGCCCGTGCCGAGGCGTTGACCGGGCCCATGACGCCGCCCGGCAAGCGGGTGCAGACGACCAACGCGCCCGGCTCCGAGATGGGCCCCGGCACCGTGGCGACCTGGGGTCGAGCCACTGCTGACTCGGTCGATGCGTTCGGGTTTCGCTGGGAGTGGGCCGGCCGCTCCAGCAAGCATATCCCGTTCGACTGGTCTGGGCCGGCGTCGGGCTAACCCCGTTCCCGGCTGCGGGCTAACCAGCGGTTGTAGCTGACAGGCGCGGCGCGCTTCTGGCTCCGCCCGAGGCTGATCGCCGGTCGCGGACAGCGGACCACAGCATTGGGATGCGCAGGCATTCCGCCTGCAGCTGAACCGGAGAGTCGTTAGGCCGCCAGACCGGATCACCATCGGAGGCTACGCCCATGCGGCACTATCGCCCCTTTGACGTGTTCCTGGCCGTGGCCTCTATCGTGGTCAGGTCGACCCGCCCTGGAGCGCGCCTCATATGCCTGCGGCCTAACCCGCAGTTGCAGCTGGCGGGCGCGAAGCGCCCCTGGGCCCGCCCAGCGCTGCTCGCCGATGGCGGAAGCCGCGGGCATTCCACCCGCAGCTGAACCGCAAGGTCGTTAGGCCGACCAACAGCTTCCTGGGTGAACGAGGATGCGTGTGGCTGACCCGAGCCCGCAGGCGATATCCTGGGCCGTCCGACGCCTAAGGGCGACGGACGCAGCGGCTTACCATGCCTTGCGGTTGGAGGGCTTTGCGCGCCACCCGCTCCAGTTCCGTGTGGCGCCCGACGATGAGAGCGGTCTGTCGCTTGAGGCGGTTGGCACGCGCCTGCAAGGGACATTCGTGGCCGGCGGCTTCGACTCCGACGGATTGGTGGGTGTCGGCGGCCTGACCCGCTGTGAGGGCACCAAGTTGCGGCACCGCGCCTTGCTCTGGGGCATGTACGTCCGCGAGCGGGCGCGCGGCAGCGGCTTGGCGGACGAACTGATGCGGGTTCTCCTCGCTGAAGCCCGAAGCCAGGGGATCGAACAGGTGATCCTTACCGTGGCGGCCGACAACAGCCGCGCTCGGCGCCTTTACGAGCGGTGGGGGTTCTCCACCTACGGGATTGAACCGCGCGCCATCAAGGTGGATCACGGCTACCTGGACGAGGCGCTAATGGTCTGCCCACTCCGGTAATCCGCTTGCACGGCCCAGTCCATCGCGCGGCCGCCTCACCCCTGGTTGCGGCTGGCAGGCGCGGCCGGCGCAGACCCCTCTTCCGCCGGATACCGGTGGCGGACGCCGCACCGTAGAATTCGGAAGCGCGGGCGGTTCGCCCACAGCCGAACCGCAGGGTCGTTAGGCTGCTGGCGATCCCAGTCGATGCCCCGCCAAGCCTCCGCCTGAGGCGCGTCTGCGTGATGACTCCATTTGGCGACTCTGCGTCGGCTCAGCTGGCTCTCGTCACCGGCACCAGTTCCGGCATCGGGTCGGCGCTGGCTCGGCTATTGCTCGAGCGGAGCTGGGCGGTAGTGGGTGTGGCCCGACGCCCGGCCGAGATCGAGCACCCCCGGTACCGCCATCTCGGTCTCGACCTCGCCAACCTGACCCGCCTCACGACCGCCGTCGAACACGAGCTCGCGCCGCTGGTTGCCGACCCGCATTGGCAGCGCATCGGCTTGGTCAACAACGCCGCCAGTGCCGACCTCTTGACGTCCGTCGAGCAGATCGATTCTGCCGCGCTACTCCGGCTCTACGCGATCAACCTGGCGGCGCCCGTCTGGCTTATGGGCTTCGTGGTGCGGCACAGCCCACCGCGGGCGGCCGTCCGGATCGTGAACGTATCGTCGGGCGCCGCGACCGGTGTGTTCCCGGGTCTGGCGGCGTATGGGAGCAGCAAAGCGGCGCTCCGCATGGCCGGCATGGTCCTCGCTGCCGAGCTCGCGTCACCGCACCGGCGCCTGCGCGCACCGAGCGATGTGGCCATCTTGAGCTACGAACCCGGCGTGGTCGACACCCCCATGCAACGCCTGGCGCGCTCGCAGGCCCCGGAGACCTTTCCGTCGGTACAGCTGTTTCGGGACTTCGCTACTCGCGGCGTGCTCGTGCCACCCCACGTCCCCGCAGCCGAGATCCTCGCGTTTCTGGAAGCGGGTCCGCAACCCGGGTTCACCGAGAGGCGGCTTGGCGCTTAGCGGGCACGGGCGGCGTCCGGTCCGCAGTAGTCTAACCTGCGGTTGCAGCTGGTAGGCGCGGACGGCGGACCGTACAATTCGACTCGGCGCGCATTCCGCCCGCAGCTGGGCTGCAAGGTCGGTACGCGCCTCTGAGCCGGAACCGTAGGCCATGGCCTCTACGTTGAGACAGACGATGAGCCTTGAAGCAACGGACATCCTGACTGCGATTGCGCTCGGAAGCGGCGCAACTCTGGTCATGGACCTTTGGAATCTCTTCCTGAGGAATGCGTTCGGCATTCCATCGCTGAACTACTGTTTGCTCGGACGCTGGCTGCGCCACATGCCGGACGGTACGTTCAGGCATGCGAGTATCACCGCCGCACCGCCAAAGACCCATGAATGCGCGCTCGGCTGGATTGCCCACTACACTATTGGCGTGGTGTTTGCGCTTGTGTTCCTGGTGCTTGCGCCAGGGGACTGGCTGGCCCGACCAACTCTGCTGCCTGCGCTGCTCTATGGCATTGGAACGGTCGTGTTCCCGTTCTTCCTCCTGCAGCCGTCGATCGGCCTCGGCATCGCTGCATCGCGAGCACCCAATCCAGCGCAGGCCAGGCTCAAGAGCCTTGTCACCCATATCGTGTTCGGCATTGGGTTATACGTGTGTGCCCTCGGCATCACCCACGTGCGTCAGAGTCATGTCTAAGACGGCATTCCACCCACTAGTCGGCGCGGGTTGTGTGGGCGCGATTTGATGCCCAACAGCCGATGCGCCAGTCGTTGACAAAGGAGGAACTGGTGATCAAGAGCAAGCGCATGCGGACGATTGCCATCGTGACGGCACTGGTCAGCGCCTTGGGCGGCAGCGCCCTGTCGGCCCAAACCAAGTACACCTTGAAGGTGCCGGGCGGGCTCGCGTTCTCCGAGTTCAGGGGATACGAAGGCTGGCAGGTTGTCTCCGTCAGTCAGGATGGTCCCCTGATTGCCGCGATCCTCGCGAACCCCGTGATGATCCAAGCCTATCAGAAGGGCATCCCCGGCAACGGCAAGCCGTTCCCCGACGGCTCCAAGATGGCGAAGATCCATTGGAACCCGAAACAGCTGGAGACGTTCCCCGCAGCGACCGTGCCTGGCACTCAGCATGACGTCGATTTCATGGTGAAGGACAGCAAGAGGTTCAAGGACAGTGGCGGATGGGGATGGGCCGTGTTCGAGTACGAGGCCGCGTCCGGTACCTTCAGGCCGGGCACCTCGGCCGACATGCCGCCGCAGGAGCACGACGCCAAGTGTGGATTCGCATGCCACACGACCGTGAAGACGAGAGACTACATCTTCACCGATTACGGGAGGCGCTGAACGCATGAGCCTCTCCCCGAAGCCGCCGTCATGATGACGGCGCCGCCGGGTCCCGTGCGCATGCCGAAGGAGCGGTCCCGGCAGGTATGAGGAGCCGTGAGCCAGCGACCCGGAAACCCGCTTCCCGGCTCATCGACCAGCGGATCCGCGACCTGGGCGGATGGCGCGGGGAGACCCTGGCCCGCATGCGGGCGCTGATCCTGGAAGCCGACCCCGAGATGATCGAGGAGTGGAAGTGGATGGGCACTCCGGTCTGGTCGCACCACGGGATCGTCTGCACCGGGGAGGCGTACACGAAGGTCGTGAAGCTCACGTTCGCCCGGGGGGCCAGGCTCCCCGACCCATCGCGCCTCTTCAATTCCAGCTTGGAAGGCAACACCCGAAGGGCGATCGACATCCACGAAGGGGAGAAGGTCGAGGCGGGCGCGTTCAAGGCGCTCGTGAAGGCGGCCGTGGCCCACAATGCCCCGGCTTGACACGCCGCAGCCGATGCGCCAGTCCCTGGGTTGACGCACGCTGCCACGGGGTCGATGGCGAAGACTGGACGAGAGGCGCCTGTGAGAATCCTCAACACGGTCGTCACGAGCCTGGGGCTAGCAGCCGCCGCGGCCGGCGCCCTGGCGGCGCAGCAAGCGCACCAACATCAGGGCGAGCAGCTGGGACGCGTGCGCTTTCCGGCCTCATGCCGGGCCGACGTGCGGCATCGGTTCGAGCGCGGCGTGGCGCTGTTGCACTCGTTCTGGTACGAAAGGGCGGCCGACGCGTTCCGGGACGTCGTCGCCGCCGACTCTACCTGCGCGATGGGGTACTGGGGCCAGGCGATGGCCATTCTGCACCCGCTGTGGACCCCGCCGTCGCAGACGGACCTCGCGGCCGGGCTCGCCGCCGCGGAGCGTGGGCTCGCCCTGGCGACGACGCCGCGCGAGCGGGACTACCTCGCCGCGATCCGCGCGTACTACGCCGATTACGCGAGCCGCGATCCCAAGGCGCGACTCGTCGCCTATGCCGAGGCGATGGAGGGCGTGCAGCGCCGGAACCCGCGCGACGGCGAGGCGGCGATCTTCTACGCGCTCGCGCTGATCGCCGTGGGACAGGCGAACCCCACGGACACGACCTTCGCCAACCAGAGGCGCGCCGACTCGATCCTCGAGCCGTTGTTCAAGGCCCAGCCTGCGCACCCCGGGCTCGCGCACTACCTGATCCACACGAACGACGTCCCCGAGCTCGCGCACCTCGGCCTCTATGCCGCGCGCCGCTACGCCGGTATCGCGCCCGACGTGCCGCACGCGCAGCACATGCCGTCGCACATCTTCACGCGGCTCGGCCTATGGGACGAGGACATCGCCTCGAACGTGCGCTCGGCCGAGGCCGCGCGGCGGTTCGAGGCGGCGCGGCACCTCAATGCGCTGTGGGATCAGCGCGGCCACGCGTGGGACTACCTCGTCTACGCCTACCTCCAGACCGGCAGGGATGGGGCGGCGAAGCGCATCCTGGACGAGGCGGCCGGCGTGACCGCCGTGTACCCGGAAGCCTCCCTCACCAATGCCTACGCGCTCGCCGCGATCCCCGCGCGCTACGCCCTGGAGCGGGGCCGTTGGAACGAGGCCACCCGGCTCGCCGTGCGGCCGGCGCCCGAGTGGCGCGCGGCCGAGGCGATCACCCACTTCGCTCGCGCGCTGGGCGCGGCGCGGGGCGGGGACACCGCGCTGGCGCGCGGGGAGATCGCCAGGCTCGGCGAGATCGAGCAGGCGCTTGCCGCGGCGGGCGAGCCACAAGCCTACTGGTCGGGCCAGGTCACGATTCAGCGGCTCGTCGCGACGGCCTGGGTGAGGCGCGCTGCGGGGGACACCGCCCTTGCGCTGCGGGAGGCCGCGGCGGCGGCGGACCTCGAGGACGTCACCCAGAAGCACCCGGTGACCCCAGGGGCCGTCCTCCCCGCACGCGAGCTCCTGGGCGACCTGCTGCTCGCGCTCGGCCGGCCAGCCGAGGCGGCGCGGGCGTACCAGCAGGCGCTCCGCCAGACGCCGGGCCGGGCACGCAGCATATTCGGCCTCGCGATGGCGGCGCAGCAGGCCGACGATCCGGCTACCGCCCGGACGGCGTACCGGCAATACCTGAAGCTGATGGCGCACGGGGACGGCGATCGCCCCGAACTGACGATTGCCCGGAGCGCGCTTGCGAGCAGATAGCCGGGAGTTCCCGGTTGAAGCCCATGCCATGATCGGAGTGCACATTGGCGTATCTAGTCGGCGCGTTGCTCGCGCTCGCGGTGAGTGGGATGGCGACGCTCAGTCGCCTTGATCGCGATCGGGCGTTCTATCCCACCGTCATGATCGTCATCGCCTCATACTACGCCCTGTTTGCTGTCATGGGGGGCTCCGGCCACGCCCTGGGCGTTGAGACCGCGGTCATCGCGGTCTTTCTGGCGGCGTCGCTGGTTGGGTTCAAGCACTCTCTCTGGCTCGTCGTAGCGGCCCTGGCGGGGCACGGCATCTTTGATGCTTTTCACGGCCGGCTGATCGCCAATCCGGGCGTACCGGCGTGGTGGCCGCCGTTCTGCCTCACGTACGATGTCGTGGCCGCAAGCTGCCTGGCGTACCTCCTGGTCCGGCGCGGAGGAGCAGCGCAGGGACGCATGGAGACCCGATGACGTTGGACTCGTTCTCGACGCCGCGCCTGCTGGCGGAGCGGCTGACGCCGGCACACCTGCCCGAGGTGCGGCGCATGGACCAGAACGAGGGGTTCATGGCCCACTTGGGCGGGGTACGGGACGAAGCGGCGACCCTGGCTTACCTGGAGCGGAATCTCGCTCATTGGGCGACCTACGGCTTCGGCTTGTGGATGCTGCGCGACCCGGCCCGGGCGACGCCGATCGGGCGCGCGGTCCTGCGCCACTTGGACGTGGAGGGCGTGGACGAGGTCGAGGTCGGCTATGGGTTCTACCCGGAGCATTGGGGTCGCGGCCTGGCCACCGAGGCGGCCGGCGCCTGTGTGCGCATCGGGCGCGCCCGACTCGGCCTGCCGTCGGTCGTCGCCGTCACCCTCCCGACGCATGCCGCCTCGCAGCGGGTGATGGTGAAGGCGGGGCTGGCCTACGAGCGGGAGATCGTTCACGAGGGCCTGCCGCACGTGCTGTTCCGCACTCGCGCGGCCTGACGCGCGCTCTGCATGATGCTGCTGACGCTGCCCGACGGCGCACGCTCCAGTGAGGCATAAGATGCGCTTCCCGTCGATCGCGACCCTCGTCGAGCATGCCGCCGCGGTGCTGCGCCGCTTCCCCTGGACGCTCCTGGCGGGCGCGGTGGCGGCGGCCGCCGGCATCTTCGCGTCGACCACCGGCGCCAATGACGGGTGGACCCACCTCGCCTTCGTCGCGGCGCTCGGCCTGCCGCTCACCCTCGCCCTGTCGCTCCTGGGCGAGACTCGCGGCTGGGGACCGGGTCGCCGGACGGGCGTGCTGCTGGGCGGCATCGCCGGCCTTGGCGCCTTCTTCCTCGCATGGCCCGGCATCGAGGTGGCGCACGAGGCGATCCGTTACTTCCTGTTGAGCGCCGCGCTCCATCTCACCGTGGCCTTCCTTCCCTTCCTGGGCGCCGAGGAGTCCCTCGCCTTCTGGCAGTACAATCGCCGGCTCTTCCTCGGCATTCTCCGGGCCGTCGTCTTTTCGGGCGTCCTCTTTGTCGGCATCGTCATCGCCCTCGGCGCGCTCGACAAGCTGTTCGGCGTTCACATCCCCGCCCAGACCTACTTCCGCATCTGGCTGATCCTCGCGTTCGTCGTGAACACCTGGATCTTCCTGGCGGCCGTGCCCCCGGACCTCGCCGCGCTCGCGCGCGACACCGAGTATCCCCGCGCGCTCAAGGTGTTCGCGCAGTACGTCCTGACGCCGCTCGCCTTCACGTATCTCGTCATCCTGCTGGCGTACCTGATCAAGATCGTGGCCGGGGGCGAATGGCCCAGCGGGTGGATCGGCTGGCTGGTGGCGAGCGTGTCGGTCACGGGGCTGCTCGGCTTCCTGCTCGTGCATCCCCTCCGGGCCGACCCGAACGAGGGCTGGATCCGGACCTACGCCCGGTGGCTCTTCGTCGGGCTGGTACCGTCGGCGTTGATGCTCCTAGTCGCGTTCTGGAAGCGGATCGTGCCGTACGGGCTCACCGAGCCTCGGGTGCTGGGGCTGGTGCTCGGCCTCTGGCTCCTGGCCATCGCGCTGCTCTTCGCCGCCCGCGCCGGGACGAGCATCCGGATCATTCCCATCAGCCTGGCCGGCCTGCTGTTGCTCACCCTCTACGGTCCGGTCAGCCTGACCCGGGTTTCGATCTCGAGCCAGGGTCGCCGGCTCGAGCGCCTGCTCCGCGCCGGACACCCGACGGACGTCGACGCGCGGGAGGCGAGCGCCGCGCTTCGCTTCCTCATCGATCACCGTGCCGGCGACGAGATCGCGGCCCGGATCGGGCGCCCGCTGCCTCCGATCGACTGGAAGTCTACCGCTCGGCTCGGCAGTGCCCGAGACAGCCTTGGCAGGCGGATCATGGCGCTGCGGGACGTGGAATACGTGCCGGATTACGGGCCGCGGAGCGGCGGCGGCTGGTTCCAAATGACCAACAACGACCCGCTCCCGGTCGCCGGCTTCGACTGGGTGCTCCCGGCCTCGCCGGGCGACGCCACGACTCGGCTGGCCGGCCCGGATTCGGTGGCTGTGATTGGCCAACCTGGCACCAACGTCGTTCGGGTCCGCATCGGCGCCGACACGCTGGAGTTCGACCTCCGGCCGCTGGCGCGGGGCAGCGCCGGCTCGCCTCCCGCTTCGGGCCGCGGCGCCTCCGCGACGCTGCGCGTCGAGGCGGTGGCGGGCGCCAGGCGAGGCGTGCTCTCGCTCACTCAGCTGAACGGAACCCGATCGGGGGATTCGGTGCTGGTGACCTACTGGAGCGGGTGGGTGCTGGTGGGCAGGCGGTGACGGTCCGGGCTAGGTCGCTGGCCCGGCGACAGACCCTTCGGCAGAACATCGGCGCACTGGCCCTCGCACTTGCGCCGACCGATCTTCGTGCCATCGGTCCCGCGTCGAGGACGTGCTGAGGCAGGCGGGCGACTTGGCGGACAAGGTCGTCGTGCCTCGACCCGGTCTGGTCTGCTGCGGCGATGACGAGAGCGCCAAGGAGACGGCCGCCGAGTTGATCCGCGATGCCGGCTTCGATCCCGTGGACGCCGGGCCCTTGCGGATCGCCCGGTACACCGAGCCGTTCGCGCTGCTCGTCGCCCAACTGGCATACGGAGGCACGGGGAGCCCGGCGCTGGCGTACCGCTTCGAGCGGCTGGGGTAGGCGTTCCCTGCAACCACCGGCATCCGTGACTCTCACCTCCGAGGGCTATCTCCGATTGGAGAACCGCCACACCGGCGAGGTCCTCGAGCTTCGGCGGAAGCGACAGGCTGGGGAAGTCGTCCTCGAGCTGCGGGGAACACTGCCACCGCATCGCAGCGGCCCCCCGTTGCACATTCACCATCTCGAGGATGAGGAAGGCTCGGTTACCGCCGGCATCCTGTCTGCGGAGGTCGGCGGCCGGCGCATTGACGCCGGGCCCGGCCAATCCGTGCACCTGCCCCGCGGGATAGCGCATCGCTGGTGGAATGGGGGAGATGATCCCCTCGCATTCGAGGGACAGGTCCGTCCCGTCGCAGACTTGGACCGGTACCTGCAGGCCATCTTCGAGGTCATGAACGCGGGCGGGCCTGACCAGCCGCCGTTGTTCTACCTGGCCCACGTTGCCCTGCGGCATCGGCGGACACAGACCGTATTGGTCATGCCTCCTTCGATTCAGGCGCTCGTATTCCGCGCAGCGCTTCTGCTCGGTACGCTCCTCGGGCGCTATCGCGGGACGAACTGGCCCGGGTGCCCGGCGCGGTGTACCGGCGCGCCGGAAGCCGTGTGACACCGCGGGCCGTCACTCTGCCCCGCCCCGGTCCATCAGCGCGACCTCTCAGAGGACCTGACCCATGTCTCCACCGATTGACCTGCCGGAGGCCATCCTGACTGCGTGGAGGACCAACAGTCGCATCACCGGCTACCTCATCGAGCGCATCCCCGCAGTCCTCTGGCCCGCGGCCGTCCCCGGGGTCCCGACCCGCACGGTCAGAGCCATCGCCGCCCACCTCCATAATGCACGGTGCAGCTGGATCAAGACGCTGGGGCAGGAGCATGGGATCGCTGCCCCCACACGGGTGGATCACCGGGCCGTCACCCGCCGGCAGCTCCGCGCGGCCCTCAACCGGAGTAGTCGGGGTATCGCCGCCCTCCTGCAACTGGGGTGCAGTCGGGGTGGTCGCATACCGCCCTCCAAGGCCTACGTGTGGCGCAACCTGCCCCTCGACGTCGGGCATGTCCTGACCTATTTCGTCGCCCATGACGCGCATCATCGGGGCCAGATAGTGATGGTGGCCCGCCAGTTGAATTGCCGCCTGCCCAGCGCCGTAACCGCCGGACTGTGGGCATGGCGCACGAGCATTCAACCATGAAGGCATTCTAATTCCTCTTTCACGGCCTACGGATCCCCTGCCGCCTAGTGTCTCCAAGATGTCGCTTCTTCGCGAACAGGGAGGTGTCTATGACGCACGTTGAGCACATGCCCGCGGCCAACACGCCGGTCGTCGCCCACAAGCTGGATGCAGCCGCCTGGGGTTTGTTCTTCGTCTGGGTCGGCGTTGCGCTCATCGCGAATTTTGGCTGGGGCGTGGGTCTGCTCGGGGTGGGTGTCATCACGCTGGGCGGGCAGCTGGCACGCAAGTACTTCGGCCTCACCATTGAGCGTTTCTGGGTTGTGGCGGGTCTTCTCCTGGTCTTGGGCGGCGTCTGGGAGCTTCTGGGCCTCCAATTCAGTCTGGTGCCGATTCTGCTGATCGTCGCCGGCGTGGCGCTTCTCCTTTCCGCGGTGCGGAGGGTGAACGCGTAGGGGAGCATCGACGCGCATCCCCGGTCCCGGATCGGCCGAGACCATGCATAGCGACGGGCCCTGACCCGCCGCCGGGCCTCGGCCGCCTAAGGGCGACCCGCTAGCTGCACCGACATCCGAAGAAACCTCCCCCGCCCCGCTCCCGTAGTGGGCCCCCATGTCCTCCCCGACGACAGCCCAGGCTGCCCCCGAGCTGGCACGCGCTCCATCCGGCCGCGTCCGCGACGCCATGGAGGTCATTACGGTCCTGGCCCTGATGTACGCCGTCCGCCTCCTCGCCCATCGGCTGGGCCTGACCTTCGGCGTCGGAGCGGTGTCCATAGTCGCCGGACTCGCTCTCGCCACGTGGCTTCTCGCGCGAGAGGGCGAGAGCTGGCGCTCCCTCGGCTGGCGGCGACCACCCAGCATCGGGGCCGCCGCCGCCTGGACGATCGGCACGTTCCTCGTCCTGATCGCGGTCTTGCCGGCACTTCTGCAGCCGATTGCCGCCGCGCTGGGCCTTCCTCCACAGCACCTCGAGCGCCTGGGCGATCTGAGGGGCGACCTCACTCGCTTCCTGATCCTGCTGCTGCCACTCGGCTGGGGGACCGCCGCGTTCGGCGAGGAAATGCTGTTTCGCGGCTACTTCAACACCCGATTGGCCCGGGCCTTCGGTGGGGGACGCGTCGCTCTCGCCGCCGCGGCCGTCGGGCAGGCTGCGCTCTTCGGCCTGGTACACCTCTATCTCGGGCCGAAGGGCGTCCTCAACGCATTCGCGATCGGCCTCGTGTCCGCCGCCGTCTATGCGGCGAACGGCCGGAATCTCTGGCCCCTGATTCTCGCCCACGGACTGGTGGACACGGTCGGCCTGACTGCGCTCCGCCTCGGACTGCCGCACGTCGGGTAGCCCCGGCGAGGGGTCACTTCGCCGGCGAGCCCTCGCTGAGGTGATCCAGGCGGCCAGAGAGGTGCGTCTCCCGTACAACCCAACCGCGACCTCCTGACCCGCTCGTTCCTGCTTGCCCCCGCCGCCTGCGGCGCCTCGCCGTGGAGCCGGCGAGCGACACGATCGATGCGCTGTTCGCCTGCGGGCCATTGCGATACGTTCTGCATCACGGCGCCGGTCTACGGGTCGCGGGTACCGCGAGGTCGGCAGGCGTCACACAGCACTCCGGAGGGCAGAATGGCAGATCTCCAAGCCTTTGACCTTGACGGCCAGGTTGCCGTTGTCACCGGCGGCAATGGCGGCATCGGCCGTGCTATCGCGCTCGGACTAGCGGGCGCGGGCGCAAAGGTCGCCATTTGGGGCCGCAATGGCGAGAAGAACGCGGCGGCCCTCGCGGCCCTCCGGACGCTGGGCGCTCCGGCGGTGGCTCTGCAAGTCGACGTCGCCGACCGGAGCCAGCTGCAGCCGGCGCTGGCCGCCGTCGAGAGCGCCCTCGGGCCGGTGTCGATTCTGGTCAACAATGCCGCGGTTGCGGCCTTTGGCGGTGTCCTGGAGCTTTCGCCGGAGGACTGGGATCGCGTCATCGAGACCGACTTGACGGCGTGTTTCCTTCTGGCCAAGTACGTCGCCCAGTCGATGACCACCCGGCGGGCCGGCAAGATCATCAACATCGCAAGTGCCTATTCGCTCTTTGGCTCCGCCCTCGTGCCATCGTACAGCGCGGCCAAGGGAGCGATCATCCAGCTGACGAAGTCCCTCGCGATTGAGCTCGCACCCCACAACATTCAGGTCAACGCCATTCTGCCGGGCTGGATCGACACCGACCTTACGGCACCGGTAAAGGGCATGCCGCTATACCAGGAGATCCTGACGCGAACGCCGGCCGGCCGTTTCGGGACGCCCGACGAATGCGCCGGGGCCGCGGTGTTCCTCGCGTCGGCGGCGGCACGCTTCGTGACAGGAACGGCGCTCGTGGTTGACGGAGGATACGCCATTCGCTGACGCGGGTCCTGCGCCCGCTCTTCGTCCGGCTACGCGGACGGCGCGACGACGACGCAGCCCGGCCTGGCCGCTACGGGCCCTTGGCGGGCGAGCTGCGGCCGCGGATTCGGCACGGCAGGCGCCGCCGGCGCCACGGCGGGATCACGCGCGCTCTGCGTGACCCTTCCGACCCTCCCCGATGGCGCACGGGCGAAGACGCACCTCCATCGGGCCGCCCGGGTGAGCCTTGCCGCCCGACCGGCGGCCCGGCAGCTTAGGCGGGGTCGATACGGTGCAACCATACTCGCGCGATAGGCCCGTGTCTCTTCTCCACCCGACTTTCCAGGTCCGCGAAGCCGCGGTCGGCGACATCCCGCTGCTCGCACACCACCGCGGCGCGATGTTCCGGGACATGGGTCGTCTGGCATCGGGCGGAGAGGCGGCATTGGTCCGTGCGACCGCGGAGCATCTGCGCGATGCGATGCCACGAGGAGAGTACCTGGCCTGGGTGGCACAGAGCGGGGCGCCGCCGGAGCCGATCGGCGGAGCTGGTGTCCAGCTTCGGCCGATTCTCCCCCGCCCTGGCTCCGGCGGTGACGACGTCGAGTTCGGCCCGGAGGCCATCGTCCTCAATGTCTACGTGGAGCCCGCGTGGAGGCGACGCGGCGTGGGGGAAGCGTTGATGCGGACGGTCCTGACCGCGCTGGCCGAGCGGAAGGTGCGCCGGATCGTCCTGCACGCGTCGGATGAGGGCCGCCGCCTGTACGAGCGCCTGGGCTTCGTGCCGACGAACGAAATGCGACTCGAGACTCCACCAGCCGCATGACGCTCCCGGAGTCACCGACGCCGGCGCCGCCGGGCATGGTCCGGCTGCGGGTCGTCGATTCCGTGGCCGCCCTCGTGCCGCGGGGCCTGGTCCCCGGCATCGAGGGCGTGCGCGCGTTGGCGGGCATCGCCGCCGGCACCGCCTGACCCGCGCCCATGCCATTCGAGCCGGTGCTTCCCGCAATCGCGAGCTACCTCGAATCGCTGGTCCCGCCGAGAGCGTCCGAGCTGGAGGCCATGGAAGCGGAAGCGGCGCGCACCGCGTTTCCCATCATTGGCCCGGCGGCCGGGTACTTCTGTTACCTGATCACTCGTCTCCTTCGCGCCCGCGCCGTATTCGAGCTGGGTTCGGGCTTCGGCTACTCCACCGCCTGGTTTGCCCGTGCGGTGCGGGAGAACGGCGGCGGCGCGGTGCACCATACCGTTTGGGATGCCGCGCTGTCCGCGCGTGCCCGCTCTCACCTCGGCGCTCTGGGCTTCGCCGATCTGGTCCAGTACCACGTCGGCGAAGCCGTACGGACGTTGCGGGGGACGCCCGGCCCATACGACCTCATCTTCAACGACATCGAGAAAGCCGGCTACCCGGCGGCGTTGCCGGTCATCCGGGAGCGTCTCCGTCCGGGGGGCGTGCTCATCGTCGACAACCTCTTCTGGCACGGCCGGGTACTCGATCCCGAGGATCGCTCGGAGGACACCGCCGGGGTCCGCGAGTTCACCCGACTCATCACCACCGACCCCGGCTGGATCGCGACGCTGGTGCCGATCCGTGACGGGCTGCTGCTGGCCTGCCGGCGCTGAGCGCCCGGCCTGAGACCCGCATGCGCCTGGTCTCGTGGAACATCCTCGCGGGCGGGGGGTCGCGTTGCTCGCTGCTCATCGTGGAGCTGGCGCCGAAGTCCCCCGCCGTTCGCCCGCTCGCCTTTTCCACTGGCACGCGGTAGAATTGCCCGGATGCCGCCAAAAGAGCTGACGCTGCGGGCCCTCGTCCTCGGGGCCCTGATCACCACGGTCTTCACGGCCGCGAACATCTACCTCGGCCTCAAAGTGGGGCTCACCGTCGCGTCGTCGATCCCCGCGGCGGTGATCTCGATGGCGATCCTGAGCGCGGTCAAGGACTCCTCGATCCTGGAGAACAACATCGTCCAGACCGTGGCGTCCGCGGCCGGCACCCTCTCGGCGATCATCTTCGTGCTGCCGGGGCTCGTGATCGTCGGCTGGTGGACCGGATTCCCCTTCTGGCAGTCCTTTCTCATCTGCGTGAGCGGAGGCGTGCTGGGGGTGCTCTTCACGATCCCGCTCCGGCGCGCGCTCGTCACCACCTCCGACCTGCCCTACCCCGAAGGCGTCGCCGCGGCCGAGGTGCTCAAGGTGGGCTCGGGCACGCGGGGGGAGACGACGGACGAGACGGGCGAAGCGAAAGAGGGGCTCACCGCCGTCGTCCTGGGCTCCCTCGCGTCCGCGGGCCTCGCCATCGTCACGGGCACGCGCATCGCCGCGGCCGAGGTCACCGGCTTCTTCCGCCTGGGCGACACGGCGTCGAGCGGGTACAACGTCGCCTGGTCCCTCGCGCTCCTCGGTGCCGGCCACCTCGTCGGCCTGTCGGTCGGCATGGCGATGCTCACCGGGCTCGTGATCGCGTGGGCGATCGCCGTGCCGATCCTGACGTCGCTGCAACCCGCCGCTGCCGGCGTGGCCCTCGCCGCCCACACGACGGACATCTGGCGCACCCAGGTCCGGTTCATCGGCGCCGGCGCGATCGGCGTCGCCGCGATCTACACGCTGGGGACGCTGGCGAAACCGGTCCTGAGCGGGCTCGTCCGCACTCTCGCCGCCTCGCGTTCCACGGGCGAGGCCCCGGCCGACGATCGCGACCGGGACCTCTCGCCCGCGTGGATTCTCGGGCTCACCGCCGTCTCCCTCGCCATCGCCGCCTGGCTGGCCTTCAGCTTCGCGCGGGGCACGGTGCTGGCGCCGAGCGCGCTGAAGCTCACCCTGGTCGCCGTGCCGTTCGTCCTGGTCGTCGGATTCATCATCGCCGGGATCTGCGGCTATATGGCGGGCCTCATCGGGGCCTCGAACAGCCCGATCTCCGGCGTCGGCATCCTGTCCATCGTCATCTGCGCCTCGGCGCTCGCCGTCACCGTGGCGCCGACACCGGAGACCCGACCCGCGCTGGTGGCGCTCGCCCTCTTCGTGACGGCCATCGTCTTCGCCTGCGCCACGATCTCGAACGACAACCTGCAGGATCTGAAGACCGGGCAGCTGGTGGGCGCGTCTCCGATGCGCCAGCAGATCGCGCTCATCGTCGGCGTGGGCGCCGGCGCGGCGGTGATCCCTCTGGTACTGAACCTGCTGGCCAAGGCCTACGGGTTCGCGGGAGCCGCGAACGTCGGAGTCCTCGCGCCCAATCCGCTCCCGGCGCCGCAGGCGACGCTCATCTCGGCGCTCGCCCAGGGCGTGATCGGCGGCAACCTCGAATGGAAGATGATCGGCGTCGGCGCGCTGGTCGGCGTGGGACTCATCCTGCTCGATACGACCCTCGGCGCGCTGAAGAAGCTGCGCATTCCGCCCCTCGCAGTCGGCATCGGGATCTATCTGCCGATGTCCGCGACCTTCGCCGTCGTCGTCGGCGCAGTGCTCTCCCATTGGTACGACGGGCGGGCCCGCCTGACCCCGAACCCCGACCGCGCCGAGCGGCTGGGGACGCTGGTGGCGTCGGGATTGATCGTGGGCGAGAGCGTCTGGGGCGTGATCAACGCCGGCCTGATCGTCGGCCTCTCGAGCGAGGCGCCCATCGCGCTCGTGCCCGAGAGCTTCGCCCTCGCCCCGTGGCTCGGACTGATCGGCTTCGTGGGCGTGATCGTCTGGTTGTACGGGTGGATGCTGCGTCGCGCGGCGGCCGCGCGCTAGCAGGCGCTGTCGCGGGCCCCACCCCGGGTCTTCGAGCTCGAGAGCCCTCGCATGGGAGTGCCGGAGACCGTCCGCCAGGCGCTCGCCGAGCGCTACCTGATCGAACGCGAGCTTGGCCGCGGCGGCATGGGGGCCGTCTATCTCGCGCGCGACCTCCGCCACGACCGCCCCGTCGCCCTCAAGGTCCTCCTGCCCGCGCTGGCCGCCAACGCCGGCGCCGAACGGTTCCAGCGCGAGATCCACTTCGCCGCCCGGCTCCAGCATCCCCCCATCCTGACCGTGCTCGAATCCGGCAAGGTGAGCGACCCCCAGGCGGGGGTGGGGCACCTCTGGTTCACGATGCCGTTCGTCGACGGGGAATCGCTCCGCGACCGGCTGCGCCGGGAGGGCCGGCTCCCGCTGGAGGACGCGCTCCGGACCACCACCGAGGCCGCTCGGGCGCTCGAGTACGCGCACCAGCACGGCGTCATTCACCGCGACATCAAGCCCGAGAACATCCTGCTGACCCGGGACGGCACCACCCTGCTGGCCGATTTCGGGATTGCCCGCGCGGCCGGCGGGGATGACGGACGACGCGGAGCTCGACGCCCGGGCCGACCTGTGCTCCCTGGCCTCGGTGCTCTTCGAGATGCTGGCCGGCGAGCCGCCCTTCACCGGGCGGAGCGTGCACGCGATCGTGGCCCGGCGGCTCACCGAGCCGACCCCCAGCGTGCGGGCGCCCCGCGTCCCCCGGGAGACGCCGCCTGAGCCAGCGTCTTGCCCGTGGCAGACTCTCTGACTAATGTCAGATAAATGAGCACCGTCGCGCAAGTCCGCAGCTTCAATCGAACCGTCACCCACCGGATCGGAGTCCTGGAGGGTCACTTCCTCGGACGCGCTCGCTCGCTCGCGGCATCCCGCCTCCTCTTCGAGATCGGCCCGGACGGCATCGAGGTCCGGCACCTTCGCGCGCGCCTGGACCTGGACTCCGGGTACACCAGCCGCCTGCTTCGAGGCCTGGAGGCCGAGGGCCTCATCCGCACGGGCCGATCGTCCAGCGACGCCCGAGCGCGGTGGGTGACGCTCACGCCCGCCGGCCGCAAGGAGCTGGCTGCGTTGAATCGGCTTTCGGACAAGGCCGCGGCGTCACTCCTCGACCGGCTCAACGAGACGCAACGGGGCGCCCTCGTTGCGGCCATGGAAACCGTCGAGCGCCTCCTCCTGGCCGGCGCAGTCGGTCTGGACGTGGAGGATCCCCGAAGCCTCGCTGCCCGGTATTGCCTCGGGCGCTATTTCGAGGAGCTGGCCACGCGGTTCGAGACCGGTTTCGATCCCGCGCGCAGCATATCTGCGGCTGCAAGGGAGCTCACACCGCCGCATGGGTTCTTCGTCCTGGCCACACTAAATGACGAGCCGGTCGGCTGCGGCGCCCTGAAGTGCCATGCGGCCCATGGCGAGATCAAGCGCATGTGGGTCGCGCCCTCCTTCCGCGGGCTCGGCATCGGGAAGCGCATTCTGGATCGTCTCGAGGCGCTCGCGCGGGAACGGCGCCTTCCGCTGCTTCGTCTGGAGACGAACAAGGCGCTTACCGAGGCCCAATCGCTCTACAAGAGGTGCGGCTATCGCGAAGTCAGTCCCTTCAACGACGAGCCGTATGCGCATCACTGGTTTGAGAAAGCGCTAAGGCCCGCCAGGCAAGGCCGGCACCCATCCGAAAGGACGCACCCATGCCCTTCGGCCTGACGACGTTCACGCTGATTCACGTGGTGCTGAGTCTCGTCGGGATCTTCGCGGGGCTGGTCGTCGCGGGAGGGCTCGTCGCCGGGAGGCGGCTCGACGGCTGGACCGGCCTCTTCCTGGCCCCCACCGTCCTGACCAATGTCACGGGGTTCGGTTTCCCCTTCGTCGCCTTCCTGCCGTCCCACGCCGTTGCCATTCTCTCGCTCATCGTCTTGTGCGCCGTGCTCGTCGCGCGCTACTGGAAGCGCCTCGCCGGGTCATGGCGCCGGGTCTACGTAGTGGGAGCGGTGGTCGCGCTCTACCTGAACGTGTTCGTCCTGCTCAACCAGCTGTTCCGCAGGCTGCCGGCCCTGCTCGTCGCTGCCCCGACCCAGAAGGAGCCGCCGTTTCTGGCGACCCAGCTCCTCGTGCTGGCGCTGTTCGTCTGGCGGGGAAGAGGGCGGTGAAGGGGTTCCGCGGGGAGGCAGCCGCCCCGGCTGGATGAGCAGGGTTGGGTCGTAGAGGACGCTCCATATGACCGACATCTGGCTGCGGGTTACTCACATCGGCGGGCCCACGGCCCTTCTGGAGCTCGGCGGGCTACGGTTCCTCACCGATCCGACATTCGACCCCGCGGGTACGGCGTACCCGACACCGGTCTACACGTTGCGCAAGACGGCCGGGCCGGCCCTGCCGGCGGCGGCGGTCGAGCCGCTGGACGCCGTGCTGCTCAGCCACGACCATCACTTCGACAATCTCGACCATGCGGGGCGGGCCATGCTGGCCCGCGCGAGGACGGTGCTCACCACGCCCGCCGGTGCGGCGAGGCTGGGAAACGGAGCCGTGGGCCTCGCCCCGTGGCAGACCGTTGCCGTGCCAGGGCCGGGGGTGCGCGCGGTCCGCGTGACGGCCACCCCCGCGCGCCACGGCCCGGCCGACGGTGACCGGGGACCCGTGACGGGGTTCGTGCTGAGCCCCGACGAGCATCCGGAACGCTGTGTCTACGTCTCGGGAGATACCGTCTGGTACGAAGGCCTCGCCGAGGTCGCGCGCCGTTTTCCCGTCCGGGTGGCCTGCCTGTTCATGGGAGCGGCGCGCGTGCGCGAGGTGGGTCCGCAGCACTTGACTCTAACCGCCGCGGAGGGGATCGAGGCCGCCCGCGCCTTCGCGGAAGCGATCATCGTTCCGCTCCACTACGAAGGCTGGGCCCATTTCTCCGAGGGCCCCGGCGACATCGACGCGGCGTTTGCGGGCGCCCACCTGAAGCATCGCCTGCGCCTGTTGCGGCCGGGCGGGACCGCCGAGTTCCCGGGCTGACGCCGTGGACGGCCTCAGCGAGCCGCGCCGGCCAGGTCGCTTATCACCCCCGCCAACAGCCGCACCCGGGCCGGATCGCTCGACCGGCTCGCGTCGCGCTCCACATCGGCCGCCAGCCGGGTCAGCGTGCCTCCCTGCTTCGTGCCCCGTTGCGTCTCCGCCTGCTTGAGCGTCTTCGCCACGCTCGACACGCGGTTCTTCGCGAGGCCGTGGCCGCGCTCCAGCTGGTCCAGGTAGGCCCGCGCCAGCACGAAGCTCGCCGGCCACTCGAACCGGGGCTGATGCTGGGGGTTGAAGGCGTCCAGCCTCACCTGCCTGGCCGCGTCGATCTCGTTCTGCGACAGCCGGGCGGTGGGCGCCAGCTCCAGGAGGTCGAGCCCCCGGGTGATCTCGGACCCCACGATGTACCCGTTGTACCAGTAGGCGGACCAGTAGCCGCCGCCCTCCCCCAGCTTCTCCGGATCCAGCGGACCGCGGTCGAAGTAGGCGATCTCGGCCGGGTGCGCGGCATCGGTGAAGTCGACGACCGAGATGCCCCCCTGATACCAGGCCTGCACCAGGATGTCCCGCCCCGGCACGGGAATGAGCGAGCCGTCGTGGGCGACGCAATTCTCCAGGTCCGACTGGACCGCCGGCAGCTTGTAGTAGCCGGCGGGCGAGAGCGTGTCGTGCGACAGGGTGAACACCGCGTCCGCGCCCCACTTCGGCGGGTCGCTGGCGCGGCAGTGGGGCTCCGCCCCGCCGCCCCACTCGTCGGTGAAGAGGACCTTCGTGGCGTCGTTGTTGAAGGTGGCCGAGTGCCAGTAGGAGAAGTTGGGGTCGCTCACCTCGGCGACCCGCCTCGGGTGGACCGGATCGCTGATGTCGAGCAGGATGCCGTTGCCGGAGCAGGCGCCCGCCGCCAGTCCCGCCGCCTGGTACACCGTGATGTCGTGGCACATGTCGGTCACGGTCGTGGTCTGCGTCCCCTCCCCGTGATTGCCGCCCTTCCAGAGGCCCGCGATGTTGCCGCTCGAGTCGGCGAAGAGCCGGGGCGAGGCCACGATCCGGGCATCCTGCGGCGAGGCCAGCGGCACCTGGATGATGTCGATCTTGAACAGCGAGGTGTTCGGGTCCTCGTCCGGTCCCTTCCCCGAGCATCCCGCCAGCTCGCTGCCCGAGCGCACGACGCTCGTCTCCGAGACGTAGATGTAGACATTGTCCGGGTCCTTCGGGTCGGTGACCAGGGTGTGCGTGTGGGAGCCGCGGCAGGTCTGGATCGCCGCCACCTGCTTCGGGTGATCGAGATCGCTGATGTCGAAGATCCGCACGCCCCGGAATCGGTCCGCGCTCACGCTGTCCGTCACGCCTTCACGCCCGCAGTCCACCCGCGCGCTGGTCTCCTCGACCGAGAGGAAGAGGAGGTTCCGGTAGACCGACGGGTCGTTCTGGCCGCCGGGACAGACGAACGACGTCCGCAGCGTCGGCTCCTTCGGGTTCGACATGTCCCAGACCTGGAGCCCGTAGTAGTTGCCGAGGAAGATGTAGTTCCCCTGGAATGCGATATCGGCGTTCACGAACTCGTTCTTGCCGGCGGTCGCGGCGTCGAAGAAGCTCGGCGGCGGCGGGCGGTGAGCCAGCAGCCGGAGGCCCTCGATCGCCTCGCCGGCATCGTCGAATCCCGCCTTCAGGCTCGCCCGCGGGTCCGCGCTGCTCGGCCCTTGGCCGGAGGCCGCGTTGGCCTGGGCATGGAGGCCGGCGGCCGGGAGCAGCAGCGCCTGCGCGACGAGGAGGAATCGCCACGGTGCGGATGTCATGGTCTGGTCTCCCTGGCCAGCAGTTTCTGCATGCGCTCGATCTCGAAGCGCTGGTCGGTATCCACCTCGGACGCGTAGCGGAAGGTGGGCGTCTCCTGGGCCGCGCCCTGCGTGCCGAACAGGGTCTTCACCATCGTGAGGGCCCCCTGGTGGTGCTGGATCATGAGCTGTAGAAAAAGCCGGTCGAACTCGGCGCCCTTCGCGGCGGCGAGCCGGGCCATCTGCTCGCCGGTCAGCATCCCCGGCATGAGCATCTCGTGCCCGCCGCCGGCATGATGCCCGTGGGCGGCAGCCGGGTCGGGAGCGGCCTGGCCCCGCTCCGTAAGCCAGTTCCGCATGAGCCGGATCTCGTCCCGCTGGGAGATGTCGATCCGCTGCGCGAGGAGGCGGATGGACTCGGTGGTGGTCCGCTCCGGCACCAGGGCTACCATGTCCAGCGCCTGCGCGTGGTGCGCGATCATCCCCTGCATGAACTCGACGTCCGCCGGCGTGTAACGGGGAGCCTGTCCCGCCACCCGCCCGGGGGCGAGCGCGAACGCCGCAACGGCGGCGGGCAGGACGCGGGACACGAGACGTTGCATGGTCGGCTCACAGCTGATACGGACCGGCAGGGCCGGCGGTTTCCGCGGGCGACGGTCCGACGGTCGCCGAAAGCGCGCCCTCAAGTTACGCCGGCCGGGGCGGAGAGGAAGCGGCGGTTGCCTCCGCCACCCTCGGCATGCACAATAGGCCCCCATGAAGGCGGACCAGGAGGGCACAACGAGCACGGCCGGCTTCGCTGATCGGCTGATCCAACGGATCCGGGCGCTGGGGCATCCTCTGTGCGTCGGGCTGGATCCGTACCTCGACCGGCTCCCCCGGGCCTTCCGGCGCGGCACCCGGGCGCCCGGGCAGCCCGACACCGCGCAGGCCGTCGAGGAGTCCTGTTGCCGTGCCATCGATCTCATCGCCGCGGACGTGGCCGTCGTCAAGCCGCAGATGTCCCTGTTCGAGCGCCTTGGCGGGAACGGGTGGCACGCGCTGGACGCGTCGTCGGGCATGCCCGTGCCGCCGGCCTGCTCGTGCTGCTGGACGCCAAGCGGGGGGACATTGCCGAGACCGCAGCCGGTCACGCCGAGGCCTACCTCTCGTTCGATGCGCCCTGCAGTGTCGACGCGCTGACGGTCAATCCGTACCTCGGTCCGGAGAGCCTGGTGCCGTTCCTGATCACGGCGGAGCAGACGGGGCGCGGGGTCGTCGTCCTCGTCCGCAACAGCAACCCCGATTCCTCCATCTATCAGTCGGTCGAGACACCGGCGGGTCCGTTCTACACGGTGGTGGCGGCGTCGCTCGCGCGGTGGGAGGAGCGCCTGACGCAGGGAACGACGGGGTGGTCCTCTCTGGGCGTCACCGTGGCGGCCACGCATGCCGAGGATAGCGAGAGGATCCGTGCTGCGCTGCCTCACGCCCTGTTGCTCGTGCTCGGATACGGCGCCCAGGGCGCCTCGGCGCAGGAGGCGGTTCGGGGGTTTCGCCGCGGCCCGGCCGGCCTGGAGGGGGGCATGATCAGCTCGTCCCGCCCCATTCTGTTTCCCCTCGCCTCGCTCGATGCGGGGGCGCGGGCCTGGGAGCAAGGCGTACGCGCCGCGCTCGCGAGGGCGATCGGCGAGCTCGGCGCAGCGGTCGCCTGACGGGCGCGGAGCGCCTACGACTTGGCGGCGACACGGACCTCGATGTTGACCTTCCCCATCCGGCCGGTGGCGGCGTCGGGCGAGACCACACCGGGCGCAGCTGTAGTGGCCGGTTACCGGGGCCCCGGTCACCTTCGCCCGACACGGCGGGCGTCCGGGAATTCACCCGGCTCATCATGACCGACCGCCGGTGGACAGCGAGCGCCGTGCCGATCCGCGACGGCCTGGCGCTGGCCTCCCGGTAGCCGCTCCCCCCACGCGCCCCGGGGGCCCCGCCGGCCGGGGCTACCCCCTCTTGCGTCCTCAGCAAAACCTGTTCATATTCAGTTCACTAACTGCCGCTGAACCGGGCGCC
>DATGDE010000115.1:0-3887 GCA_035311125.1 Gemmatimonadales bacterium | reverse complement strand
GATCCTCGGTTCCACCATGGGTAACGCGGCCGAGTACCGCGAGATCGTACGGCGGTTGGGGGAGGGTCAGCTGCGGCCGGTCATGGACGCCGAGTTCCCGCTGGCGCGGGCGCGGGAGGCGTTCGAGCGGATGGCGCGCGGGGAGCAGATGGGAAAGATCGCGGTGACGATTGCGGAGTAGGGGTTGCACGGGCGCCTCGCTTCGCTCGCGGACTGATCGGCGCCCGTGCGGCGCCCGGTCATCGTGGCGTCAATCTGGCGTGGTTCCCTCAACCAATGGTCAACTACATGAAGAACAGGGAGATTGCCGGCGCTCGCTCTCGTGGCGATTCCGGAGCATAATGAGGAAGGCAGCGGAGGTTGTTGTTTCATCACGGCGGGTGTTGCGGGGAGGGGATGCATGCTGATATGGCTCGTGCCGCTGCTCCTCGCGGTCTCCGTCCCGGATAGCGCATCGCTCGAGTTGGCGGTCGCCCCCGCGGAAACTCTTCACGTCGTCGTCGCTGGGACCGGCGAGCCGGTCGTATTGCTCCCCGGTCTGTTCGGCTCCGTGTACGGATTCCGCAAGGTGGAGCCGTTGCTCACGGCCGCCGGTTACCGGACGATCGTCATCGAGCCGCTCGGGGTCGGGGCCTCGGGACGGCCGGAGCGCGCCAACTACTCCCTCACCGCGCAGGCGGACCGTATCGCCGCGGCCCTGGACTCACTCGGCGTGACCCACGCGATCGTCGTCGCCCACTCGCTCGGCGCCTCGATGGCGTACCGCCTGGCGTACCGACGACCGGATCTCGTGCGCGGCCTCGTGTCCCTCGATGGCGGACCGGCCGAGGCGGCCGCCACTCCCGGATTCCGGCGGGCGATGCGGTTCGCGCCGTGGATCAAGCTGTTCGGCGGCGTGAAGCTCGTCCGGCGCAAGATCCGCGCGAATCTGATCTCGGCTTCCGGCGATACGACGTGGGTGGATGACGCGGCGGTCGCGGCCTACACCGCGGGTGCCGCAGCCGATCTCGACGGCACGCTGAAGGCCTACCTGGGGATGGCGCGGGCCCGCGAACCCGAGCGGCTCGTGCCGCACCTCTCGGCAATCCACTGCCCGGTGCGCTTGCTGTTGGGAATGGCGCCGCACACCAACGGGATTCAGCAGGGCGAAATCGATATCCTCGGGCGGATGCTGCCGCTGTTCGCCATCGATACGCTCGCCGGCGCGGGGCACTTCCTCTACGAAGAGCGCCCCGACGCCGTGGTCGCGAGTGTTCGGCGGGTGGACTCAGACCTCGCCGCCGCCGGCATGCGCGAATCCGGCCTCCCGCATTCCCGCCACTAGCCGCTCGAACCGCGGGTTGCCCTAATAGGCGAGGGCCAAGCCCGGAAGGCATGTCGCTGGCTGGCAGGTCTGCTGCCAGCAGCAAACCCGGGGGGCCACGACCCGCTGCGCTCAGCCCGCCGCGAGGATCCGCTCGAGGCGCGTGACGTACGCCCGGCTCGCGGCGTCGCCCGTCACCAGTTCGATGTCGCCGGGCCCGCGTGCGCCGAGATTCAGCTCCACGGCACGCGCGAGCTGCTCCTGCGCCCAGATCCCCAGGCTCATGATGGCGTCGTTGGCGCCCAAGTCCTTCAAGACCGCGAGCCCAACGGCGTCCACCGCCACGCGGTCGTCACCCACGATCACGACGTTCCCGTCCTTCAGCTCGCCGTTCGAGGGGCCACCGTCAGTGAAGGCGGAGACCCCGTCGAGCACTATGAGCTGCGGCCGGTAGCCGGCATTGAGCTCCGCGATCATGCGCCGCATGTGCGGCGAGCGATGCATCGAGCGGCGGATCGGCCTGGGCGTGAGCCCGACGGCCAGCTTGAGCGACATGCTGAACACGCCGCCATAACCGTGCGTCTTGAGGCAGCAGGTGGAGACCAGGTATTCGGCGTCGGTGACGAGGCGCGGCAGGTGGTATCCCTCGGGCCAGTGCGTCCCCCCGGCGCCGAAGGGTGTCCAGTCCGTGTCGGGCAGCTCGTCCAGGTTGACGACGTCGAAGCGCAGGGCGGTGGCGAGATCGAGGACGCCGTACTGCTCCATGACGCGGCGCGTCCCGCCCGGTCCACTCGACTCCCCCAGCGTCACGGTCCGGGCGCCCCGGTCGTACAGCTCGGTGACCAGCTGGCGGAGGGTGTCCGGGTGGGTCGAGGCCGGGGCGGGATCGGCGCTGTTGAGGTTCGGTTTGAGCACCACTCGTCTGCCCGCGATCCCCTCGGGCTCGAACAGCCGGAGGGCCTCGGTGATCCCCTTCCGGCGATCCGAGGTACGGACCACGACGACTCGGCTCCGCCGGAGCGTAGAGGGAATGCGGAGACCGCTTGACGCCCACGGCAGGAGGGCGATCCCTGCCGAGGTCCGGAGAAAATCGCGACGTGGAATCATGCGGGATTGGCGGGACACCCTGGCCTCCCGGGCAACGAGGCGCGATGCGGGCACGGAAATGCCGGACGCTGCCAGCGTATCCCACAACATCTGAATTGCGGATGAACCGCAGATGAAGGCCCTACGTGCGGTCGATGGTGGGCTGGATGTACAGGTCCACCGCCAGCCACGCGAGCTTGGAGAATGGATAGAACACGAACGGCGAGATCGCGGCGAGCGCCGCCCCGCCGTAGAGCAGCAGGTCCCAGGGCGGGTGCGGCCAGGTCGCGAGCAGCACGCCCACCGCGGCGCCGAGCGGCAGCAGCTCCGCGACGATCAGATTGAGGAGCAGCGAGCCCAGGTAGTAGCCCTCTTCGGGGCGCTCGATCGGCTGGCCGCACGCCGGGCAGGCGCGTTTGGGGCGCAGCCAGGACTGGAACAGGCCGGGCGCGCCGCAGCGGGGACAGCGCAGTCGCAGCGCGCGACCGAGGGGCAGGAGCAGCTGTGGCACGCCGCAAGATAGCGGGCCGCGGGGCGCCCCCGCGGCGTTGCATTTTTGCATCTAAGTAATTACTTTCCAGCCACTTACGACTCGCTACCACCACTTCAACTATACCAGCTGACGGCCCACCGCTGAAAGCTGACGGCTCCCCATGACCGCACCCAACGCGAGAGAACGCATCCTGCCGCGCCTCATCGAGGACGAGCTGAAGGAGTCGTTCCTCGACTACTCGATGAGCGTCATCGTGCAGCGGGCACTGCCCGATGTGCGCGACGGCTTGAAGCCGGTGCACCGCCGCATCCTGTACGCGATGAACGAGCTGGGGCTCCTCCCGGGGCGCCCCTACAAGAAGAGCGCGACGGTGGTGGGCGACGTGCTGGGCAAGTACCACCCGCACGGCGACATGGCGGTCTACGACTCGATGGTGCGCATGGTGCAGGACTTCTCGCTGCGCTATCCGCTGGTCGACGGGCAGGGCAACTTCGGCTCGGTGGACGGCGACGCGGCCGCCGCCTACCGCTACACCGAAGCGCGACTCACGCGCATCGCGATGACGATGCTCGAGGACATCGACAAGAACACCGTCGATTTCGTCCCGAACTTCGACGACCGCCTGCAGGAGCCGACGGTCCTGCCGGCCCGCCTGCCGAATCTCGTCGTCAACGGCTCCGCCGGCATCGCGGTGGGGATGGCGACCAACATCCCGCCGCACAATCTCGGCGAAGTCGTCGCCGCGATCGTGCACCTGGCGGACCATCCCGATGCCACGGTGAAGGACCTCCGGAAATTCATCAAGGGTCCCGACTTCCCGACCGCCGGCATCATCTACGGGCGCGAGGGGATCAAGGAGTGTTACGAGAAGGGCCGCGGGCGGATGATCGTGCGCGCCCGCGCGGTGATCGAGGAGAAGGAGTCCACCGGCAAGCAGCAGATCGTGATCACGGAGCTTCCCTACCAGGTCAACAAGGCGAATCTGATCGCGAACATCGCGCAGCT